>JBDTPK010000004.1:0-21738 GCA_039932735.1 Nitrospirota bacterium | reverse complement strand
CCGGCCTGTGCCAGCTTCGACATGTTTGCGGACTATCAAGACCGTGGCCGTCAATTCAAGGCATTGATTCATGCCTTACCGGCGTGACGTGCAAGGCGTGGGAGGGACGATTCTGAGCTATGGCGAATCGATCAGCAGGGACTCTGGCGCTGCCATGGTCCCAGAGCACTGGCCAACGGTCGGGCAAGCAACGGGTGGCGGCGGACCACACGCTCTTGGCGATCACCATGATCCTGGCGTTGGTGGGACTCGTCATGGTGTTCAGTGCGAGCGCCATTATGGCAGGCAATGGGAAGCATCAGGATCCCGGTTTTTTCCTCAAGCGGCAGGTCGCCTGGCTCGCCTTTGGCGTTGTGTTGATGCATCTCATGTCGCGTATCGATTACACGCTCTGGAAAAAACTCTCCGTTCCGATATTGGCCGGCATCGTGCTGCTGCTCGTCATGGTGCTGATGCCGTCTATTGGTGTGGCGGCCAAGGGAGCGCGACGATGGTTGCTGTTGGGGCCTATCTCGGTGCAGCCGGCGGAAATGGTCAAGCTTGTGGCGGTCATCTATCTGGCCGCGTATCTGAGCAAAAAAGCAGCCAAGATCAGATCGTTTCTCGATGGCCTGCTTCCGGCCGTGATTGTGATCGGACTGCTGAGCGGACTGGTACTGCTCGAACCGGATCTTGGGACGGTGGTGGTGCTTGGACTGGTGACAATCGGCATGTGTTTTCTCGCCGGGGCACGCCTCTCCCATCTCTTGACTCTAGGTCTCTGTGCGATTCCAGCCATGCTGGTGCTGGTTCTTGGTTCCAGTTATCGGCGCCAGCGGCTCATGACGTTTCTGGCTCCATGGAAGGACCCGTCGGATGCCGGGTTCCAAATCACCCAGTCTTTCTTGGCCTTCGGCAGCGGCGGTCCGTTCGGAGTGGGATTGGGCGAAGGCAAACAGAAACTCTATTTCCTCCCGGAGGCGCATACGGATTTTGTCCTGGCGCTGGTCGGCGAAGAACTGGGGCTCATCGGCACCGCCTCGGTCATCTTGTTATTTGCAATTTTTGTCTGGAGAGGGCTTCAGATTGCCGCGCGCGCACGGGAGCCGTTCGGTCGCTATCTCGGTATGGGCATCACCCTGTTGATCGGCGTGCAGGCCTTGGTGAATGCGGCAGTGGTGACGGGGCTGTTGCCGACGAAAGGCCTCACCTTACCGTTCGTGAGCTATGGAGGATCGTCGTTGGTGGTCAGTCTGGTCGGGGTGGGAATCTTGCTCAGTATTTCTCGGGATCGGCATGCCGGTGGATCACGTGGTGGATTGGATCACGGATGACGATCGTGATTGCCGCAGGAGGAACCGGTGGCCATCTCTATCCGGCTGTGGCCTTGGCGCGAGAGTTTCTCCGGTCCGATCCCAGGACCAAGGTGCTTTTCGTGGGGACGGCGCGTGGACTCGAGTCGAATGTGCTCGCCCACGAGGGGTTCGAGCTGGCGTTGATCAGTGCCAAACCAGTGATGGGCAAGAGTCTGTTGGGGGCGCTGACCGGATTGTGTGCGCTACCGGTCAGTTTGTGGAAGTGCCTGAGAATCCTTCGAAACAGACGGGCGGATCTGGTGATCGGGGTCGGTGGCTATACGAGCCCGATGATGGTGCTTGCGGCAGCGTTGGCGAGGGTGGCGCGAGTGATTCTTGAGCCGAATGCGAATCCCGGCATGGCGAATAAAGCGGTGGGACCCATCGCTCAACGCGTCTTTCTTGCGTTTGAGTCGTCGGCTGATTCGTTCGATCGTTCCAAGGTGCGTGTGGTAGGAACCCCGATTCGGAAGGCGTTCCTGGAGGGTCTTGAACGGGATCGAGAGATGTCAGGGCCTCCACATCTGCTGATCTTCGGGGGAAGTCAGGGGGCCAAGGCGATGAACACCGCGGTGATGGAAGGATTACCCGATCTGATGACGCAGCTACCGCATCTCACCGTGACCCATCAGACCGGCGAGTCCGACCATACGAGGGTCTCCGAGGCCTATCGTCGCGCCGGCATCACGCCACACGTCATGCCATTTATTTATGACATGCCGTCGGCGCTATGGGAGGCGGATCTGGTTGTGGCGAGAGCCGGAGCCATGACGGTGGCGGAACTCACGGCCTGTGGAAAGCCGGCCATCCTCATTCCGTTGCCGTCCGCCATCTACGACCATCAGACGAGAAATGCCAAAGTGATGGAGTCGGCCGGGGCTGCCGTGCTCCTTCCGCAATCTGCACTCACGGGATCTCTGTTCGTCCGCACAGTGGCGGGCATTCTCGGAGACCCTGAGCGATTGCGGGCGATGGGAGCGGCGAGTCTCTCGCTGCGGCGAATCGATGCCGCAGAGCTGATCGTCCGAGAATGTTACGCACTTATTGGGGGGCATCATGATGTCAACCGGTCTGTTTGAGGGGCAGGAGTCTAATGGTCTTGGGCCACGCGGATAAAATGACAGTCGTATCCACCGGCTGGTGGAGTAAGGCGCACACGGATGTTTCGTAAGACACAACAGATTCACTTAGTCGGAATCGGGGGGTCTGGAATGAGCGGCATCGCTGAGGTGTTGTTGACGCTGGGGTTCAAAGTGACGGGCTCGGACCTGCAGGCCTCTGATACGACGAGGAGATTGGAAGAGCTCGGCGGGCGCATCTATGTCGGCCATCAGGAATCGAATGTGGGAGAGGCGCAAGTGGTGGTCATCTCTTCCGCCGTGTCGGTTCAGAACCCTGAGGTCGTGGCGGCCAAGGCGAAACAGGTTCCCGTGATTCCTCGGGCCGAGATGCTTGCGGAGCTGATGCGGCTGAAATTCGGAGTCGCCATTGCCGGAGCGCATGGAAAAACGACGACGACGTCGATGGTCGCCAATGTGCTGGCGCAGGGCGGGTTGGATCCGACAATGGTGATCGGAGGCAAAGTGAACGCGCTGGGGAGTCATGCCCGTCTTGGTCGAGGCGATCTCCTCGTGGCGGAAGCCGATGAGAGCGACGGATCGTTCCTTCGTCTGTCTCCGACCCTTGTCGTGGTCACGAATCTCGATCGGGAACATCTCGATCATTACGGCAGCATGGAACGCATCACTGAGTGCTTTCTCGAGTTTATCAATAAAGTCCCGTTCTATGGGTTGGCTGTGTTGTGCGCCGACGATGATCGGCTCCGGGCGCTGTTTCCGAACATCGTGAAGCGCTATCAAACCTATGGGCTCAGTGAACGTGAGGGAGTCACGCCAGACTTCTGTGCGACAGAGATCATTTTGAACCAATGGGGCGCTGAGTTTCGGGCGCAGTTCCGTGGTCGCAATCTTGGCCCGTTCCGTCTGGCGGTGCCAGGTCGACACAATGTGTCCAACGCGCTTGCGGCGATTGCGATCGGCATCGAATTGGATGTGCCGGTGGACCTCATCAGGAAAGCGCTGGCAGCCTATGCCGGCGTCGAGCGTCGCTTCCATTTGCGAGGAGAAGCCAACGGAATCATGGTTGTGGACGATTATGGGCATCATCCGACTGAGATCAAAGCCACTTTGGCTGCGGCAAAACAAGGGTGGGGGAACCGGCGATTGGTGGTGGTGTTTCAACCGCATCGGTATACCAGGACGCGAGACTTGCTGGAGGATTTCGGGAAGGCGTTCGATCAATCAGACGTCTTGTTCTTGGCGGACATCTACGCGGCAGGGGAGCAGCCGATTCCTGGGGTGTCTGGAGCCAAGTTGGCAGATATTGTCCGCGCGGGCGGCCATCCGTCTGTCACTTTCGTGGAACAAAAAGATCAATTGGTGGATCGGGTGCTGCCTCACCTGAAATCGGGAGATCTCGTCATCACATTAGGGGCGGGGGATATTTGGAAGACGGGGCTTGGATTGCTGGCCAAATTGACCCCAACCGCATGATGTCATGAAACAAGGTGGTCGGCAGGTCACGACAGCAGGGAGAGTGCGTAGGCGATTTACACAGGCCGATGTGCGGACTGCCGTGGCAGGGCTCCGGGGATCCGTGTCCTTTCAAGCTCCGCTGCGAGAGTACACCTCGTTCAAGATCGGAGGGCCGGCGGATGTCGTGGTGGAACCGGCTGATATTGAGGATGTCTGTCTGGTGATCAGTCAGGCGCGTGCGCGCAAGATTCCATTGTTCGTCCAGGGTGGAACCAATCTGTTAGTCCGAGATGGGGGAATCCGGGGCATTGTAGTCAGTCTGGCTCGGTTGCGGGCCATTTCAGAAGAGCCAGGGTCCGTTCTGTATGCGGAGGGGGGAGTTGGGATGCCGACGTTGATTGGGTATGCCATCCGCCACTCCCTTGCGGGATTGGAATGGGCAGCGGGAATTCCCGGGACTGTGGCTGGTTGTGCGGTGATGAACGCCGGGACAAAGCTCGGAGAGATGAAGGATTCGATCAAGGCCGTTCGCATGGTGAATATGAAAGGCCAGGTTGTGGATCTTGAGGCAGGCCAGGTCGGGTTCGAGTATCGACGAGCCTTGCTGCCACGCGGCATCGTCGTGGGGGTGTGGCTTCAATTGACTCAGGGGATACGCTCGGAGATCGAGCGCGTCGTGAAGGACTATCTCCACTATCGGCGGGACACGCAGCCGCTCGCGATGCCGAGCGCTGGTTGCGTGTTCAAGAACCCTCCGAACGATTCCGCTGGCCGACTGATCGAGGCGACCGGCCTCAAGGGGGCACGTGTCGGTGATGCAGAAGTCTCGTTGAAGCATGCCAACTTTATAGTGAATCGAGGGCAGGCGCGTGCGGCGGATGTCATTGCCCTGATTGGGAAGGTCCGCAGCGCGATTCGCCGCCGGGCCGGTGTGCGGTTAGATCTCGAACTCAAAATCGTAGGAGAGAGGTAGCGATATGAGCGAGCCCGATCCGACAGAACGACCCCTTCTGACTCACGTCCGCATTGGGGTGCTGATGGGGGGGCAATCGGCTGAGCGCGATGTGTCGCTCCGGACGGGCGCCGCGGTACATCGGTCGCTGACCCGTCGTGGCTACGATGCAGTGGCCATCGATGTGGGCCCGACGCTCTCTCAGGATTTGCGCAACCAGAAGATTGCCCTGGTATTTCTGGCCTTACATGGACCGGGCGGGGAAGATGGCTCGATCCAAGGATTTCTGGAAACCTTGGGAATCCCCTACACGGGATCCGGGATCCAGGCCAGTGCGATCAGCATGCATAAAGTGACGACGAAAACACTCTTGGCCTCAGCGGGTATTCCTGTGCCGGCCGGCACAGTGGTGAAGCGTGGAGAGAAGGTCTCAAGCGTGACGCTGCTACGGGCTGCGAAATTGCATTGGCCTGTTGTGGTGAAGCCTGCGTCGCAAGGGTCCACGATCGGCGTCACCATTGTGCGGAAGCCGTCGCAATGGCGCGACGCCCTGGCCTTGGCTCATCGTTACGACCAAGAGGCGCTGGTCGAGGCCTACATTCCGGGGCATGAGGTCACGGTGTCGATCATTGGGAGGTACAAAGTGTCTCCATTGGTGCTCCCTGCTGTAGAAATTGTGGCGCCGGGAGGGTTTTACGATTTTGCCGCGAAGTATGAAAAGGGGAAAACCCAGTATCTTTGTCCTGCCTCCTTGACCGCGGCAGTGACTCGGCAGATTCGGACGTTGGCGGTTCGCACCTATCAGGTGCTGGGCTGTGAAGGTGCGGCTCGAGTCGATTTCCGTATCACCCCGCGTGGCCGCCCTGTCGTGTTGGAGATTAATACGGCGCCCGGTATGACAGAAACGAGCTTGCTGCCGATGGCGGCGGCCCAGGCTAAGATCGATTTTGACGAGCTGACCGAACGGATTCTTGAGTCCGCTCTTGTTCGTGCCGCCTGCCTCGACCGTTCGTCAGTCGAAGGGAGCCTGCCATGAAGGTGCTCGTACGGAAGCGAGCGACGCCTCCCATCGGCCCACGGTTGAATCAATGGAAGGGCGCGCGTGCCAGTCAGATCTCGGGCCAGAATCAACAGGTGTATCGGGAGAGACTCCGCTCGCGGAGCCGGCGTACGCTGCGTGTAGGGCTATGGATCCTCGGTCTTGCGGTGTTGGCTTGGGGGCTGACCATGGCCACGCGAGGGATGGGGCCGATTCTTCAGGACTGGTTGGAGATCCGTGAGGTAGAGGTTGAAGGCATTCATCACGTGACGAAACAGGAAGTATTGGATCGGCTCGCCTTGAAGCCCGGCATGGGGCTTCATCAAGTCAGCACCGTGTTTCTTGCCGAGCGAGTGGGGGCACATGCCTGGATTAAGGAGGCGACAGTCGAGCGCCGCCCGCCGCATCTGCTGCATGTCATTGTATTGGAGCGTACGCCGGCCGCCATTATTCGGGCAGGTGCGGACCATTGGTTGAGCGATGAGAGCGGATACCTTCTTGCCAAGTTGGGCAGGCAGGATGACTCGACTCTCCCCTTGTTGATTGGGCTGGCGCCGCAGTCCCTTCAGCGCGGCGAGGCGCGCCTACGCAACGCGGTTCAGTCCGGAGTCGTATTGGCCAAGCTCATCGCCAATACCTTCGACGGGCGGGTTGAGGTCGATCTCTCTAATGTCTCGAGTGTGGTGGCGCTCGCCAATGGAGTGCGATTCCAGTTTGGCGAGGATTCCCTGGTTGATCAGTGGGAACGGTTCCGAAAAGTGAATCCATCATTTAAAACTGGCTCATTCGATGCGGGAACGCGCGCAGTGAGCGAGATCGATCTTCGCTATGACAATCGTGTCATTGTGCGAGAAAGGGTGTGAAGGCTGTGCCGAAGCGTGATCAGATTCTTGTGGGGTTGGATATTGGGACCACAAAGATCTGCGCCATCGTGTCTGAAGTCACCGATGCGGGAGCGCTCAACATCATTGGGGTGGGATCGAGCCCGTCTCGAGGGCTCCGCAAAGGTGTCGTAGTCGATATCGAAAGCACTGTGGAATCGATCAAGAAGGCGGTCGAGGAAGCTGAACTGATGGCGGCGGTCCAGATCAATTCCGTCTATACCGGCATCGCCGGCAGCCACATCTCTGCGGAAAACTGCAAGGGAGTTGTGGCGCTCAAAAAGGCAGAAGTCACGCGAGAAGATATCCAGCGTGCGATCGAAAGCGCACGGACTCTGGCGGTCATCCCCCATGAACGACGGATTCTTCATGTGCTCCCTCGTGAATTTATGGTGGATGGGCAAGAGGGGGTTCGGGAGCCGTTGGGTCTGTCCGGAAACCGTCTCGAAGTCAACGTCCATGTGATTACCGGCGCGGTGACTTCCGCGCAGAACATCATTAAGTGTGTGAATCGCGCAGGACTCGATGTCGTGGATATGGTGCTCCAGCCCTTGGCGTCCAGTGAGGCCGTCCTCGGCCAGGAAGAGCGCGATCTGGGGGTCGTCATGATCGATCTCGGTGGTGGGACGACCGACCTCGCGATATTTCTCGATGGGAGCATCAGACATTCTGCGGTCTTGCCGATTGGTGGGCAGAACCTGACGAAGGATCTCGCGATCGGGTTGCTGACTTCTCAGACCGAGGCCGAGAAGATCAAGCTGCAGTATGGGATTGCCCGAACCGCGTTGGTGCAGGGCCATGAAACGGTGGAGGTCCCGTCTGTCGGGGATCGTCCTGCACGGACGTTCTCGCGCCGTGACCTGGCTGAGATTCTTGAGCCGCGGGTCGAGGAAATATTCGAGTTGGTTCGTCGGGAAATCGCGCGTGCCGGCTACGAGGGAATGGTGGGAGCAGGGGTCGTGATTACAGGCGGAACCTCGTTGCTGCAAGGGATGCCTGATGCGGCGGAGCAGGTCTTGAATCTTCCGGCTCGTCGTGGCGTGCCCAGCGGGGTCGGAGGGCTTCGGGACATCGTCAGTAACCCCATGCATGCCACGGGTGTCGGTCTGCTGCTCCATGCCCGACACCATCTTGCGGAGATGGCCACTGCTGGCCTGCGTAACGGACGACCGTTGCATAGAGTATTCGATCGTATGAAGTCTTGGATGTTCGAGTTCTTTTAACAGGTGCGCGCGACGAATGGACGTCACGCGGATTTAAAATGAGGAGGTGTACTGATGTTTTCATTTGAAGAGGATGTTGTGTCTCCCGTTCGGATTAAAGTGATCGGTGTAGGTGGCGCCGGGTGTAATGCGCTGAACACCATGATCACGTCTGGATTGGCGCGGGTCGATTTCATCGCGGCAAATACCGATCTGCAGGCGTTGGATCGGTCACGGGCCTCGTATAAGATTCAGCTGGGTCCTGAGCGGACCAGGGGGCTCGGAGCCGGGGCAAAGCCGGAAGTTGGGAAAGACTCGGCATTGGAAAGCAAGGATCAGATTCGGGAGTGTCTTGAGGGCGCCGACATGGTGTTCGTAACCGCGGGGATGGGCGGCGGAACCGGGACGGGCGCCGCACCGATTGTGGCGAGCATTGCGCGCGAACTCGGCATCTTGACGGTCGGGGTTGTGACGAAGCCGTTTACATATGAAGGTCATCGCCGGATGGTGCATGCGGATGAAGGGATTCGCGATCTCCGTCGTCATGTGGACACCTTGCTCGTGATCCCGAATCAGCGATTGCTCGGCATCGTCGACAAAGCGACGCCGCTGCTCGAAGCCTTCAAGGTGGCCGATGACGTGCTCCGACAGGCGATTCAAGGGATTGCGGACGTGATCACGACCACCGGCCATGTCAATGTGGATTTCGCCGACGTCCGCACCGTGATGTCGCATACGGGTCGCGCGGTGATGGGGATGGGTGTGGCGCGCGGAACGAATCGGGCGATCGAAGCGGCACAAAAGGCGATTTGCAGTCCGTTGTTGGAAGAAGGCAGTGTTGAGGGCGCACGCGGTGTATTGTTGAACATCACAGGTGGGCCTAACATGACGCTGCACGAGATCGAGGAAGCGGCTACAATCGTCCAGCAGACAGCCGATGCTGAAGCCAATATCATTGTTGGACAGGTGATCAATCCCGATATGGGCGATGACCTGGTCGTGACGGTGATCGCCACCGGATTTGAACGGGAAGATTTGCCTACTCCGATCCCCGCGGCTGCAGCTCGGACTTCCCGTCCTATACCACAGACAGTGACCACCGGCACCGGCCAGACGATGGGAGAACGATCGTATATGGAGCGGCCCTTCAAAGATCTCGACCGTCCAACCTACTTGCGGAGGATGGGAGATGGCAGAGTATCGATGGAGCGAACTGCCGCGGTCACTGATGATGAGTGGGATGTGCCCACCTTCCTGCGTAAGCAGGTCGACTGAGACGACGAGTCTGTAGGAGTGAGTCGTTACAGCGAAGTATGGTCATGAACGCAGCGGTCATCACGGTTCCTGCCTTCGCGTCCACGCGCGACGGCGTTCGGCATTTCTTCGGCACGCGCCGTCATGCAGACTCACTGGCCTTCGATGTAGGGGTTCCAGCCCGTCAGTCTGGGGCGCAGGGGCATGATTGGCTGCTATCTGTGAAACAAGTACATGGGACCGAGGCCTTGGTGCTGGATCGTCCACTCACTGAGTGGGATCAGTTTCCCGGCGGGTGGGATGCGTTGGTGACCGATCAACCAGGTGTGACGGTGGCGGTGCGCACGGCGGATTGTGTCCCCGTGCTCGTGCATGACCCACGCCGGCATGTCGTCGCGGCGATTCATGCCGGTTGGCGAGGCGCGGTGGCGGAGGTTGTTTCAAAGACGCTCACGCTGATGGAGGACAGGTTCGGATCGACGAGGGCGGATCTCCGAGTCAGTATCGGGCCATCGGCCGGTCCCTGCTGCTATGAGGTAGGAGATCCCGTCCTTGACCTTCTTCGAGTGGGATTACCCGATTGGGAGTCGGTTGTGTGTGACTATCGAGGGCATACGGCTCGGCTGGATCTCAAGGCCTTGATTCGTCGCCAAGTGGAAGGGGAGGGTGTCTCCGCATCCGCTGTTTCAATGGTGAATGTATGTACGATTTGCCATGATCAGCTTTTCTATTCCTATCGACGGGAAGGTCGGGTAAACGGGACGATGGTCAGTGGGATTACTCTGCTCTCTCACCGATAGGAGCGATTATAGAAGGATGTTCAAAAAGTCCTCCAGCTTCATTCTCGCATCGCTCAGAGGCTCAACGTGCCGAAGCGTACCCCTCGCCTCTTCGCTCGCTTCGGTGTTGCTGGACGGCCTTGAGCATCCTGAGGCGATGAGGCTTCCATGCCATACGGAGTATGCCACCCATGTTTTTCGCAGTTACAGAATTTTTCCGCAGCTTGCTATATGTGTGCGCTGACATTTGCCAGGCGGTTTTGTACAATAGGTGAGAATATTCTGGAGGCGAAGGGTCGCATGACGATTTCACGTTCAACTCACGATTCGGATCAGATTCGCTCCTAGTCCGGCGTCTGTGTGAGTTGACTCTAAGTCTCCCACGTCAACTGATTGATACGATCTCATTGAGGAATGTTTGCTGGGTATGTTGCACGAGTGTCACGGTGCAGTTGAAGAGAGGGCCACCGTGGTCCGAGGCTGCACGATTTTTTTTGGAGCGAGGCATGTCTAGTCCAACGATCATGAGCAAGATCGCGTTCATCGGAGGTGGCCAGATGGCCGAGGCCATGATCGGTGGACTTCTCTCAGGCCAGGTGCGTCCTGCCGAGTCGATATGGGCGACTGATCCCATTGCCGAGCGCCGTGATCGCTTAAAGGGTCAGTTCGGCATTCGGGTTGGTTCTGCTAACCGTGAAGCGGTCGCCTGGGCTGACGTGGTCGTCTTGGCGGTGAAGCCTCAGACACTTCCTGTTGTGCTCAGTGAGCTTTCCCCGACCTTGGGCCATGCCCTCGTGATCTCTATTGTGGCAGGGGTGACGATTCAGATCATCGCGGAACAGACTACAGGAGCGATGCGGATCATTCGTGCGATGCCGAACATTCCGGCATTGGTTCGGGAGAGTATGACCGCGATGGCCTTGGGTAGTGCGGTGTCTGAAGATGACAGTCGCGTGGCTCGAACAGTATTTGAAGCAGTCGGTCGAGTGGTGCTGGTTGAGGAACGATTGATGGATGCGGTGACCGGACTGAGCGGCAGTGGGCCGGCCTACATATTTCAGGCCATTGAAGCGTTAGCGGATGGGGGGGTGATGATGGGATTACCAAGGAAGACTGCCGAACTTCTTGCCGCTCAGACGGTGCTCGGGGCTGCTCGCTTGGTGTTGGAATCAGGCGTGCATCCCGCGCAATTAAAAGATCGGGTGGCGTCTCCCGGAGGCACGACCATCGCGGGGCTTCATCAGCTTGAACAGAGGGGATTCCGTGCTACGCTCATGGCGGCGGTCGAAGCGGCTACCACACGATCGAAGGAGTTGGGGCGCTGATGTTTGTCGCGGGGAATGCTCTTTCGGCGGTGGCGACCATCCTGGATTATGTGTTATGGCTTTATATGTGGATGATCATCGCGCGTGCCCTGATTTCATGGGTCAACCCGGATCCATGGAACCCAATCGTTCAATTTCTCAATCGTGCGACCGAGCCCGTTTTGGCGCCGATTCGACGCTGGATCGGGGTGCGGATAGGGATGGATGTGTCACCCATTGTCGTCATTCTGATCATCACCTTTCTGCAAATCGCGGTTGTGCAATCACTCAAGGAATTTGCCATGAGGATGAACTGAGATGACCAGGGGGGATGCCATGAGAATTACACCGCTCGATATCCAGCAAATGGTGTTCAAGGTCACCTTCCGCGGGTATGACAAGGAAGAGGTCAATCGCTTCCTCGAAGAGCTGGCACAAACGGTCGAATTATTGAATCGAGACCATGCAGTTCAGCGAGAAAAGGTCATATTTTTGGAGCAGCAGCTCGCCGAGCTGAAGCGGACGGAAGCGACCTTGTCGAGCACCCTCCTGTCTGCTCAGTCGCTGGCAGAAGATGTAAAGCAGAATGCTCATCGGGAGGCAGACCTCGTCATCAAGGAGGCTGAACTCAAGGCCGGCGAGTTGATGCATCAGGCCAGGGTAGAGCTGACCGATACGCAGCGTGATCTCTCAGCACTTCAGAAACAGCGACTGCTCATGGTTGAACGGTTGCGTGCGTCGTTGCGAATGTTCGAGCGTATGTTGGAAGTGGAAGAACAGGAAGCGTTCCATGATGCCGCGATCGCATCGGGGGGGAAGCTCGAAGGAGAGTCGAACCCGAGATGATAACTCATCCGACGTGGCGGATGTCCTCGACTCAGGCGTTCTGAGAATGACGTCGCGCGGGTCATCCACCGTAGCGTCTTTCCCCACCAGTGACCAGGATCCCGCCTATGGCGACCCCTCACGTCATTCAGGCAGCACTACAATCGGCCGTTGACGATGGTGTGTTTCCCGGTGCCCAGTTGGCTGTTCGTTTGCACGGCGAGCTGCAATGTGTGGTTGTCGCCGGGCGATTGTCGTCAGAGCCTCCGGGTCTTCCCGTACAAACCACGACGATCTATGACCTCGCCTCTCTCACGAAGCCGGTCGCGACGGCAACGTCCGTCTTGCTCCTGATTCAGCGCGCCAAGGTGGTTCTTGAGGATCCCGTGCAACAAATATTAGCCGAACTTCAAGGAACGCCGATTGGTCAGGCAACGGTGAGTGACCTCTTGACCCATCGCTCGGGCTTGCCTGGATGGCGGCCTTTCTATGAGTGGCTCGATGGAAGACGGGTTGAGCCTGACCCCTCTGGCGCGAATCAGTCTCTGAAGCAACAGGTTATGAGGATGATTCGTGACGAACCATTGATGTATGTGAGGGGCGAGCGAAGTATCTACAGCGACCTTGGATTCATGTTGCTAGGATTTCTGGTGGAGCGCTTGAGCGGAATGGCGTTGGATCTTTGGTGCGAAGAGGCCATCGTTCGACCTCTAGGGGCCGCCCCCATCATGTTTTGTCCTGCGGCAGGTCGAGGGCAACTCGATGTTGTACGCCCAGTCGTCGACGTCTTACGCATCGCTCCGACCGAACAGGATGAGTGGCGCAATCGACTCTTACGTGGAGAGGTGCATGACGAGAATGCCGCCGCGATGGGTGGTGTCGCGGGCCATGCAGGGTTATTCGGGACGGCTGAATCAGTACTGGCTGTCTCAGGAGCCTGGCTCCGCGGCTATCATGGAAGAGAGTCGATTCTGGAGGGGGAGCTTGTGAGGCAGTTTACGACGCGTCAAGAATCTCGTGCTCGATCGAGCTGGGCGTTGGGATGGGACACTCCGACTGCGCCGTCCTCATCGGGGTCCCGCTTTTCCGAGCGGTCGTTCGGGCATCTTGGCTATACTGGGACATCGCTCTGGATTGATCCATCGTGCGAATTGGAGGTCGTGCTGTTGTCCAATCGGGTGCATCCGAGCCGGAGGAACGAGAAGATTAAAGCCTTCCGTCCCTATATTCATGACCTCGTCTTTCGTGAATTTGTGTCTGGGTGAGAGTTGTGACTACGCGAGGTCCTGGTAATCGATCCAGGTTTCTTTTTCAGCGAGATATTTTGTGCCTTTGAAATTGGCGCGGGTTCTCAATTTGTTGAAGCCGAACCGCTGCATCGCTTCGATGAGTTCTTGCACCGCAGCGGTGATGGTCGGATGCGAGTGTCCTTCGACATTCAAGGCTTCATACATGACTTTGGCGGCGTAGCCGGAGGTGGTTCGATTGACGAGAACCGTACGATTGAAATATCGATCACTCGGGTCGACCCCTTCAACTTGGTGCTTTTCAACCAGTCCTTCTCTTTTGAAAAGCAGCGGAAGCGAACTCATTGCAACCCCCGTGACACTCAACCGAAATAATTCAGCGATGTGATTATAGGGTGGGGACTGCGCCGACTGCAAGCCGTTGACAACGGCATAACGCCCTCCTATCATTCCCCCCCGCTGCCATAAGCCGCTGTGTCCCTGATACTATGAATATCCCCAACAGCTTAACCATCCTCCGTATTCTCCTGATTCCCTGCTACATCGGGTTACTCATTTACGGCAGATTTGATCAAGCACTCATCGTGCTTCTTGTGGCCGGGCTGACTGATGGGCTTGATGGGCTGATCGCCCGTATGAAAAATCAGCATACTCGGCTCGGGGCCGTGTTGGACCCTCTGGCCGATAAGCTGCTTCTTACCTCCGGGTTCATCACGCTTTCGATGATTCATTTGATTCCGTTGTGGGTCACCATCCTCGTGGTCAGCCGAGACGTGATATTGCTACTGGGAACGGCGGTGGCGCATTTCACAGGTGCTCGCGTGGACATTACTCCCACATTCTTGGGCAAGGGTACGACGTTTCTCCAGCTGGTCTATGTCGTGATGGTCATATTCCTCAGCTCCCGTCACATCGATCTCACCGTCATGCTCCCTCTCTTGTTCGGCATGGTCTCCTTCACGCTCCTGTCCGGGCTGCATTATCTCTACAGAGGTGTTCGTCACACGAATGCGATCAGCAGCTAGGGCTCTGTATGGCTCGAGCCTGCGTGCCCTCGACTGCGCAGAGATTGTGCATTTGTTTGACAGGTCCGGGGGTCGCCAGTAGACTCGCTTGGTAGGTATTTTCATTAGTCTACAACCGGCCAGGGCGTGGCCACATCGAAGGGTGAATGTTGCGTATGGCTACCTTTGCGTATGTCGGGCGAACCAGATCTGGTGCCGTCAAGAAGGGCGAACTGAGCGCGAAAACCCGAGATGAGGCGGTCGATCAACTTCGCAAGCAAAGTGTCGTCGTCACGAGCCTTGAAGAAAAGAAGGGTGGCAAGAACGGATTCAATATCAGTTTGGGATCTGGTCTTACCGATAAAGACCTGATCATATTTACGCGACAATTTGGCACGATGATCAATGCTGGTCTGCCTTTGGTGCAGTGTCTCGAAATCCTCTCGACCCAGTCCGAGAATAAGGTGCTCCGAGAGACGATTGGGGAAGTGAAGATCCAGGTAGAAGCCGGTTCGACCTTTTCGGACGCCTTACGTCGCCATCCTAAAGTCTTCGACGATCTCTACGTCAACCTGGTGCATGCGGGTGAGGTAGGGGGGCTGCTCGATACGATCTTGACGCGTCTCGCGATATATATCGAGAAAGCGGCGAAACTCAAAGGGGCGATCAAGTCTGCCATGGTCTATCCTGCCACGATCATGGGCGTGGCCATTATTGTTATCGTTATTCTCATGCTGTTTGTCATTCCAATCTTTGCGAAAATGTTTCTTGAACTGTCAGGCGGAAAAGTGGCGTTGCCCGGCCCTACGCAAATAGTCATCGATGTCAGCGACTTCTTTATCGCGTACTGGTATGTCATTTTTGGAGGCATTGTGGGGACCATCGTTGGTATTAAAAAATACTATGCGACGGTTCAGGGGCGGATGGTCATTGATAAGTTGCTACTCAAGTTACCAGTGGTTGGCGATTTAATTAGAAAATCATCGGTTGCGAAGTTTACTCGTACGCTTGGGACGTTGCTCTCCAGCGGGGTCCCGCTACTCGATGGAATGACCATCTGTGCCAAGACCTCGGGTAATAAGGTTGTTGAAGAAACATTGATCAACGCTCGGGTCAGTATCAGCGGCGGAAAGACTATCGCCGATCCCTTGGCCGCAAGCGGGGTTTTTCCGAAGATGGTGACGCATATGATCGCCGTCGGTGAATCGACCGGCGCGTTGGACGCCATGTTGGGAAAAATTGCAGATTTTTACGAGGAGGAAGTTGATCAGGCCGTTGCTTCGCTGACGGCACTACTTGAGCCGGCGATGATGGTGTTTCTGGGAATTGTAATTGGGTTTATCGTGATCGCGATGTACCTCCCGATCTTCAAAATGGCATCTGCGATCGGATAGAGGAGGCCGTTCAGTCCGTTTCTCCTATGGAGTTGAGGCCTAGTGCCCAGAGTGATGGCTCTAACAGGCTGCGGAAAAACGCTGTAGGCATGCCAAAATATTACTGATCGGGACGTCCGGGTGAACAGGAGTGACGCGAGAAAGCCGCTGGTAGACTTTTTCAGCATCCTGCTAAGCCTTTCTGACCAAAACAATCGGCCCTCCGTGACATGTGTGATGACATGGGTCCAGGCCTCAAATTCGAGGGGAATGAACAAGCCATATCTCTTTTCATGCTTTGCCGATTTCCTTCTCGCCCAGTGGTCTTCCACACATGAATGATATGCGTACGAGATTGCATTGGATCATGGGGCTTCGAGTGGCCCTCGTGACTCTGATGCTCGGCCTATCTCTCGCCTTCCAAGTTGCGAAGGGCGGGCGGGTCGAAACATTCTACGCACTGATTCTTGTCACCTACTTTCTGACGATCCCTTCTGCCATGTTGCTCCGTGTGTGTGCCACACCGGCAACGCTCATGATATTTTTCTGGGTGCAGGTTGGAATCGACTTCTTTCTTGAAACGGTGCTGGTGGCTCGGACAGGGGGGATCGAGAGCCCTTTTGCGGTGCTGTATGTCATGACGGTGGCGGTGGCTAGTCTTGTTCCCAGACGGCGAGTGGGGCTTCTTGCCGCCTGCTTCTGCATTATTCTGTTCGGTATTTTAACGAATATACAATTCCATGGTCTGATAGAGGGGTGGGGATGGCTCCCGCCGAGCCGGCTGACCATGCCTGAAACATTTCAAACATTCGGCGTCTATGCCCTTGCCCTTCTTGTCGTTGGGATCCTGGGCGGAACCTTAACGGAACGGCTTCAGCAGGTGGATCAATCGTTGCGCGAGAAGGAGCAGGGACTGACCCGCCTCCAAGCCTTTCACGAGAATATTGTTCACAGCATCAGCAGCGGCGTGTTTACAGCAGATGCTATGGGGTGCGTTACTTCCTTCAACCCAGCTGCACAGGAAGCGACCGGTTATACGATCGCTCACGTGGCCGGGCGGCCCTGGCGGGAGGTCTTCAACTGGCATCCTACCCAAGAATCAGACGAGCAACTCAATGGTGCCGTGTCTACGACGACACGATTCGAAGTGGAATGTAAACGTGCTGACGGTAATCGCCTGATCCTCGGCATGACCCTTTCCCCGTTGCACGAGCAGGGGAAGCAGGCAGGCCTGGTCGGTGTGTTCAAAGATCTGACGCAGATTCGGGATCTCGAAGAGGAGATGCGTCGTAAGGATTGGCTGGCGAGTTTGGGTGAAATGTCTGCCGGGATGGCCCATGAGATTCGGAATCCACTTGGCGCGTTGGCCGGTGCGATGCAAATGCTCAGGAAAGATGCCACGGGAGACGAAACCAATTGTCGGTTGATGGACATTGCGATTCGGGAGGCGACTCGGCTCGACAACATCATCACCGAATTCCTCCAGTATGCACGTCCACCGGCGCTCAATCTCGCAGAGCATGATCTCAACAAAGTACTTGCTGAGACGCTCGATCTCGTTCAACATGAAGCGCGAACACGTACGAACATCACTATCATGACGTCTTTGGCAACAGGGACGCTCGCGGCTCTGGTCGATCAAGATCAGATCCGGCAAGTCTTTTGGAACATGGCGACGAACGCGTTTGAAGCGATGCCGGAGGGAGGGCAGTTAACGATCTCGACAAGCTGCCGCCACGTTGATGCCGGCGGCCGCAAAGGCGACGTCATCGAAATTGCATTTCAAGACACTGGAGAAGGTATTCCGAAGCAAAACTTGGACAAGATTTTTCTTCCATTTTTCACGACGAAGAAAGAAGGGTCAGGGCTGGGTTTGGCAGCGGTGCATCGCATCGTCGATCTGCACGAGGGCTGGATCAAGGTCGAAAGCCAGGAGCGCCATGGCTCGAGGTTTGTTGTGTGTATACCGCATTCCGGAGATGCTGGGGTACGGTTGTGGCATGAGGGAAGGACGCCGTGGAAAAGATCCTAGTTGTTGATGATGAGAGGGGGCTGCGCGAAGTCCTGAGCATTATGCTTAAACGCGCGGGCTATGCCGTGATCGAAGCGTCGGATGGTGAAGAGGCCATCAGTCAGATAAACAAGGAAATATTCGATCTTGTTATCACCGACCTCCGCATGCCGAAAGCCGACGGTATGGCGGTCCTCAAGGCGGTGAAGTCCTCTTCTCCTGAAACCGTGGTCCTTGTCATTACGGCGTTTGCAACCGCGGACTCGGCGGTCGATGCGATGAAACAGGGCGCGTACGACTACCTGACCAAGCCGTTCCAGGTCGATGAAGTGCAGTTGATCATCCGCAACGCTCTGGAGAAGCGGCGTCTTTCGACGGAAAATATTCTATTAAAGCGCGAAATGGCGAGCCAATCGTCGTTTGCGCAGATCGTCGGCCAGAGCGAGAGTATGCAGAAGGTGTTCGACGTGGTGCGAAAAGTCGCGGATGCCAAGAGCAATGTGCTGATTTTTGGGGAAAGCGGAACGGGAAAAGAGCTGGTCGCGCGCGCAATTCACTATAATAGTGCCCGGAGTCCGATGCCCTTTGTGGCGGTGAATTGCAGTGCCGTGCCGGAGACGTTACTCGAAAGCGAGCTCTTCGGGCACATGAAAGGATCGTTTACCGGCGCGATGGCCAATAAGGCGGGGTTGTTCGAGGTCGCCAACGGCGGCACGATTTTCTTGGATGAAATCGGCGATACGCCCCCAACCATTCAGGTCAAACTGCTGCGCGTCATTCAGGAACGAGAGTTCCGACGTGTGGGCGGCACCCAGGATGTGAAGGTGGACGTGCGCATCGTCGCCGCGACCAATAAAGACCTGGAAAAGGCTGTGGCCGACGGCTCATTTCGCGAAGACTTGTACTACCGCTTAGACGTGATTCCGATTCGGCTTCCACCGTTGCGGCTTCGAACAGGAGACATCCCACTTCTCGTCAAACATTTCCTCGAGAAGTTTTCACAGGAAAGCGGAAAGCCGGCTCCCATATTGACCTCGGAGGCAATGCACGTGTTGTTGGGCCATGAGTGGCGCGGCAACGTGCGCGAGCTTGAAAACTTGATTGAGCGTGTGGTCGCCTTTTCCATAGGTGCGCCTGTATCGGGTGAGGATATCCGCGGCTGGCTTCATCGGGTCGTGACTCCACAGCCGCAGGGTGTGCCCACCGACTTACCGGAGGAGGGATTGGATTTGGAGGGGCTCATCAACGGCATTGAAAAAGATCTGCTTTTGAAGGCGCTCGAACGAGCCATGTGGGTCAAGAAAAAGGCCGCACGGCTTCTGAGGCTCAACACGCGATCCTTTCGCTATCGACTAGAGAAGTATGCTATCAAGGGAGGCCGCGATTAATCCGCAGCCGAGCCCATCCGAGATCACCGTTTTTGCCCCTGCCAAAATCAATGTGATCCTGCGTATTCTCGACCGCCGCCCCGACGGGTTCCACAATCTTTGGTCGATCATGCACACGGTCGCCCTCGAAGATGAGGTGCAGATCAGATTGTGTGCTGACCGACAGGATATTCAACTGAGATGTGATGCGGCGCAGCTGACCGCAGACCAGAGTAACCTCGTCTATCGCGCAGCGGCGGCGGTATTAGCGCGAGCCCAGCAATCAATTGGGCTCGACATTGAGCTGCGTAAGCGCATTCCGATGGGAGCCGGCCTCGGTGGTGGAAGCAGCAATGCCGCAGCCACCCTCATCGGGTTGAACCATTTATTACGGTTGGAGTGGTCTCCGGCGCAGATGGCTGATGTTGGACAATCGTTAGGGAGCGATGTGCCCTTCTTTCTCTTTGGCCCCTCAGCGTTCGTGGCAGGTCGAGGGGAAACAGTTCGTCCGGTCGTCGTTGAAGGGGCGCGATGGGTCGTGCTCGTCAATCCTGGGTTTGGGGTCAATACCAAGTGGGCGTATCAAGAGTTGGCTGCCACCAGGACCTCTGTGATGCCGCTGTCGCTGGGCCAGCGGGAATTCGAACAACAATCGCAGGTGAGCTGGGCCCAATTGATTGCCGCAGCAGAGAATGATTTCGAGGCGCCGGTCTTCGCCGCCCATGGGAAGCTTCGGGAGATTAAACAGAGCCTGCAGGCTCACGGAGCCGAGATCGCGCTGCTGTCCGGAAGCGGGGCGACGGTGTTTGGGGTGTTCGCGGACGAGGCGCGCGCGCGCTTGGCCCAGGCTCAGTTCGTGAGTGAGGATTTGATCAACGTTTTTGTCGTTCCCACTTGTTCAGGCCCACTCGTCTGGCGATCCGAACGACGACGATAAATCGTGGCTCGATTGACAACTCCCCATGCATTCCGTTACAGTTTGGCCCCTTAGTTGGCTTCCTCAACAGCGCGCAGCGAACGAGGTAGGCGAATCACGATGACGCCCACCGAGGCCCGCCGTCGAGACAAACCATATAATACGAAATCAGAACGTGACGCAGTCCCATCAAGGACCCATTGAGAAATCGATGAGCAGAGAGCTAAAGATATTCTCTGGCAACGCCAATCCGCCTCTGGCCCATGAGATTTGTGCCTATCTGGGGACCAAGCTCGGCGAGGCCACGGTGTCGTCATTCAGTGACGGCGAAATTCGCGTCAGGATCGAGGAAAACGTTCGTGGCGCCGACGTATTCGTCGTGCAGTCGAGTTGCCAGCCTGTCAACGACTCCCTCATGGAGCTGTTGATTATTATCGATGCGCTCAAGCGGTCCTCCGCAGATCGCATCACGGCGGTCATCCCGTATTTCGGCTATGCTCGTCAGGATCGCAAAGATCAGCCACGTGTGCCAATTTCAGCAAAGCTCGTGGCCGACCTCATCACCACCGCCGGCACCGACCGCGTGCTGACGATGGACCTCCATGCTGGGCAGATTCAGGGTTTCTTCAATATCCCGGTGGACCATCTCTATGCACTGCCCGTCTTGTTGGATTACATTACAAAGAAGAAGGTGAGCGACCTGGTAGTGGTCTCCCCGGACGCTGGTGGAGTGGAACGGGCTCGCGCGTTCGCGAAGCGACTCGAAGCGAACCTGGCGATTATCGACAAGCGGCGTGAAGGACCAAACCAGACGCAGATCATGAACATTATCGGCGGTGTGGCAGGCAAGAGTGCGCTGTTACTGGACGACATGATCGACACGGCCGGTACCATTGTGAAGGGGGCGCAGGCTTGTATGGATAAAGGGGCTCGGGAGGTGTGGACCGCATGTACTCATGCGGTGCTCACTGGACCGGCGTTAGATCGGATTCAGCAATCCTGTCTGAAGCAGGTAATCGTGACCAATTCGATTCCGTTGCGGGGCAAAGAGCTGATCTGCCCGAAGGTACATCAATTATCGGTTGCTCCACTGTTAGGTGAGGCAATTCGGCGAATCCATGAAGATGAGTCGGTGAGTTCATTGTTTGCCTAACGTGAGACCGAGACAGCCAGCAGTCTGCAGCAAAACTTTGGGTTACATGCACACACCGTTGGCGGACTTTTTCGCATCATGTTAGAGATCAGAGAGAAGGGGACGGAGGCCTAATATGAGGTTCGATCTAGCAGTTTCAGTCAGAGAGAAAACGGGAAAGGGTGCGGCGCGCCAACTTCGGCGGGAGGGCAAGATCCCAGGGGTGTTGTATGGGCAGGGCGAATGCCTACTCTTGACGATTGAGCCAGCGAGCCTGGTCAAGATTTTGAAGGCGCAGGCTGGGGGAGCCGCGCTCGTGTCACTCACGCTCGCCGGTGCGCAGTCGAAACCGAACCGTACCGCATTGTTGCGCGATTTTCAGGTGGATCCTGTCGAAGGGCATGTACTCCATGCGGATCTGTTTGAAATTTCGATGGACAAGCCGATTCGCGTGAAAGTACCCCTCCATTTGACCGGTGGGGTGCCTGCCGGCGTCAAAGAAGGCGGTATTCTCCATCACAATATGCGTGAGTTGCATATTGAGTGTCTGCCGGCTGTGTTGCCGGACTTCATCGAAGTCGATG
>JBDTPK010000003.1:0-24125 GCA_039932735.1 Nitrospirota bacterium | reverse complement strand
GGTCGTTTGGCTGTGCCCGGGGTAAAATCAACGATGACTCATGAGGAGACACTAGTTGTGGAGGACGATATTGAGCAGTGAACTGTGCACTTCTATTCTGCCGTTGTAGCGAATGAAACCCAGCCTTCCGAACTTACTCAGAAATACTCTGACCCGCGACCGCGTGGCGCCGACCATTTTGGCGAGCGCTTCCTGGCTGACTTTTGGAATGTTTCCCTCAGGCTCGCCGTCTTTTCCATAACGGGCTAGCAACAGGAGGGCCCTCGCCAGACGCTTCTCGGTCGAACTGAAGAGGTGATCAACTAAGTCCTTTTGCATGCGCGTATGGTGAGACAGCAGATAGGCCACGAACAGCGTGGAGAAGGTGGGTTCTTCGTGAAGCACACGGATGATCGCCTCCTTGTCCATACGCACGATCATGGATGCGTCCAGTGCAGTGGCGGTTGCCATGCATGTCAGTTGGCCGATGAGGCAGCCTTCACCAAAGAAGCTGCCCTGCTTCAGAATTCCGACGACGGCTTCTTTGCCTTGCTGTGAGACCACCGTAAGCTTGACTCGGCCTGCCTGGACATAGAACACGGCATTGTTCGCATCACCTTGCGAAAAAATCAGGTGTCCCTTAGGGGCCCGCAGCATCGTTTTGCCATGCCCCACTTTGGCAAGAAAGGTTTTGGGATTGAACGGTATGACTCGTGTTCCGCTTGCGGGCTTTCGTGTTTTCTTGTCAGGAAGGAGTCCGACGACAGTTTTTCCTTCTGTTCGCGATGTCGTTGGCATTTTGTTCATACCTCCTCTACGTCTTCTATGAGGTCCTTCGCGGCCTCAACATGTTGATCTGTTGCCAGCATAACGGTTCCATTCTATATAGACTGGTCACAATTGCTCAGATTGGGAGAATTGATGAAATCTGCCGCGTGACCCTGCCTCTTCGCCAGATCCGCGAGTAGAAGTGAGCCGCCTGCCGTTCCAACCTGTCTTCTCTTCGCGAGAGAGAACAGAGCCGACGAATAGGGCAATGAAGCACGTAGCGACGAGATATGCGCACATGCCGTGGACAATATCCCGAGATGTGGAGAGGGATACCGGCGCCATCCATTACAACTTGCGTCAGCACCACCGTTCCAAATGGGGTGAAGGCCTGACGGAGCTCATCATCGGTGCAAAAGTGGGATAGCCCGCTGACATGGATACGCCTCCTCATGTTAAATCTCTCCTGGTGAAAAAACAGATCATCGAGTACACCTCTCCATTCCGCTTATAGGCTCATTGGCCGTCTGGTCAATTTTGCTCACGTTCAAGATATTCAGGAAGTAATTCATGGGAGCTCGTTTCCCCCCTCTCCTGATCGAGTGCACTGACGCGCGGTGGTATGCCATTTCTCGTGAGGGCCAAGCATCACGCGGTAGGTTCACTGTCTTCTTGGATTGAGGCAGTATGCCGTCGTACCCTTCTCACTCCTGATGTGTGTTTTCTCGTGAACGGCTCGCGAAAGATCTACTCATGGGTCGATCACCGGTCGCGTTGGGTGTTCCTCGACGCTCCGCATTCGACCTTGGACTGAGTTCTGGTTGGGCACAGATGTGGCCCCAGGGCATTCGAGGTGTAGCACACCTTCAGATCTGCTGAACCAAATTCACAACAGAAGGCGAAATCTATACGGAGGAGGTTTTGGGGCGACCGAGCCACTCGGCAGGTTACGATGCCGTCTCCTTTGTGACCTTAGACGGACGCACTACACTCGACAGTATGCCTAGAAGAGAGATGGCAGTCTGTTCACGATTGCTCAGTGTTGAAACAAATGATGCGGAGGCCTCCAGCCAGGACTTCGGCTGCAAAGCTCATTCAGGTGCGTATTCAGAAAGGTGCTGAGCCGAGGGACAACGGGGTAGACACACAGAAACTGTCAGCCAAGTGGTAAGGAGATATTGGACCGATCGAAACCAACAAGGCGGGGTAGGGCGAGTATGAACCGCAGTGTTGTGATTGTGCCAGCACGCTCGCACACGTCTGACACATGGGACACCGCACCAGTCGTGGAAGGAGGGTGCGTATGGAAACAGGTTGAGGATTCTCACCGAGACACAGTGAATCTGAGGGTGTTGACAAGAGAATTGGGCAACGTGGAAACAATATGGAGAGGGTATGAAGAACAAACACACATCCGTCATGATCGTCACGGCATTCTTACTGGGATTTGGATTGGGAGGCCTGTCTCTGCACTACGCTTCTGCCCAACGGATGTTTGGGATCTCGACGTCGGTGAGCCAGCTTGGAAGTGCGTTGGTGGGGATGCAGAAAAATGTCGACGACCTTCAGAAGAACATGGGCACTGTCAAACAGGTCAAGGAGCAACTGACCAGTCTGTCGCCTCAAGGTGCGGGACTCCCTGGTGGAGACAAGCTGAAAAAAGATAGTGATGATTGAAAGACATGGCGCCGAAGTTTTGAGTGGCGCCCCTACGGGTCCATCACAGGGAGGGACCGACCGATGAAGTGCTGAAGGTGCCGAGTCGCTCTGTGGAACGTCCTCAGAAGATCGAGCACGTTGTCAGGCAACACGCCAGCTATGAAGAAATGGCCAGAGTGGTTCTGGGCATGCGATGGATAGAATAGACTGACACCGAGCAGCAGGGATGGGTCGACCGCCGCATATCTCCACTGTGCCTAAATCGATGACTGGATGGAGATTGAGGATTCTACGTGATTGATTTTGGTGGGCCGTGTAGGGAGCGAACCTATGGGTCGCTGATGAAGAGGCCTTTCAGGGCTATTTTTACTCGTGTTTGATCGGTCAATGGGTTCCCCGTTCTTCCGTCAATTCAGTCTATGATGAATGCTCGACAGATTCTACTGAGTTGATTGAGTCTGTGATTTTGACCCTCTCCATCACAATTTATCGCAGCAAGGTTCACCAATCTTCTATCTGCGAAGGTCGATGGGTGCCGTCAGCGGTCCTGGGACATTGAGGAGCGAGCGTTTGGTTGGTGCAGAGGCTGGATGTGCGCCTCAAGAGGCGCAGGCGAGGAGATACTTGAGCAGACGGATAGCCTTCTCCTTAAAAGGCCGGACGCTTAATTCGAATGAAGATATTTCTGATAGCCTCAAGAAGCTCCATGCAGGTTCAAGAGCAACGGCAGCCGGGTGCCACCGAGTGGCTTTACGGGTTCGTCTCCCAATTGCTGCCAGGTGCGGAGGGGATGGGCTCCGCCCGCACAATCTCGTTGAAGTGACGCAGCAGCGCGCTTGGAGAAAAAGACGGTGTCGCAAATTCGCCGGGCCAGGCGCGGGCATGGTAGGCACGGCATACCAGCAGTTTCGTGCCATCGTGTTTGTGTGCCAATGCCCACGCCGCTTCTTCACACAGGAGAGCATAGGTCAGGATATTTGACATATTGTGCAGGAATTCGTCCGCGACAAGCTCCGCTTTCTGTGGTTCTGCCCGCAGTGTATTAAATGATTCCTCCATCGTGTCGACCAGGGCCGACAACTTGATTTTTTCGCTGTTCATGTCGGCGGGTAATGCATCGCAGACCGAGGCAAGTTTTTCAAGGAACAGCGTGTCTCCTGGTTCGGCGCCGGCAATCATGCGCATCAGCTCAAGCGCCTGGATCTGCTCTGGCCCTTCCCAGACCGGCAGGACCATGGCATCGCGAAATTGGCGGGCGGTGGCGTAATCTTCCGTGTAGCCGTTGCCGCCGACAAGTTCCAGCGCCTTCTGCGCACACCACACGGCCTGTTCCGCCGTGCGGAATTTAGCCAGCGCAGTTACGATTCGCATCCAGGGCTCTTTCCCGGAATCCTTCGCAGCGTCGTCAAAGCTGCGCGCCGCTTCGAACGCCAGCGCCGATCCCGCCATCCACTGCACAGCGATATCCAATATGCGTTTTTGCACCATCGGGCGCTCAATCAGCTTTTTGCTAAACGTTTCTCGGTTACTCGCCCAACACAGGGCTTCCAGATACGCACGGCGCATCACGCCCGCCGCTCCCATAGCATTATGAGCCCGTGAGCAGCCCAGCGCCGTCATCATGGCTTTCAGACCCTGCCCAGTGGGAACGATTTCATAGGCCAGCGCGCCCCGCAGATCGATTTCAACCGTAGGCAGACCTCTGGTTCCCAGCTTGCGCTTCAAGTGTGTGATATCGAGGTTATTGCCGACCGCCCAGTCGTCGTCGATATGGCTGGGGACAAGGTACAGCCCCAGCCCCTTGCCGCCTGCTGGTGCCTCTGCGAGGCGGGCCGTCTTGATACCCATGAATTTTTTGAACCCGAACGCGCTGGTGAACCAGTTGTGCCCATGCAGACGATAGCGTCCGTCGTCCTGCTTGAGGGCTGTTGTCACCGTGCCGCCGATATCACTGCCGCTGTGTCGCTCCGTGGCCCATGTTCCGCAAATGGCAGTCTTGCCGTCCGTGCGCAGAATTTCCGGCAGGTATTTGTCCTTCACGGCCTGCGGGGCTAGCCGGTCGAGCACATAGGCGGTCGGATGCGTCATGGCGAACGGACAGCCTGTGGCAATGTCGGATTGCGCAACCATGTACATGGCGACGAAAGGCAGGAGATGAGACTCGGGAGCAGACCTGTCAAAACACACAGCTACGATGCCGCTTTTATAGAGCTCCTGTTGGCATTCCTCATATTCCAGGTTTAAGTGGATTTCGTTGCGCCGCCCGGTGGGAGCGGTCCTGTGATCGGGTACATCCTTTAGCATAGGCGGGAAAGCTTGGTCGCTCTGTTCAGCCTGACGGTCCAACCTGTCACCGGCGAAGGCCCCGATCCGGCCCAGCACAGAGCCTCTACGTTGCAAAACCCCAGGGGCCACCCGTTCAAGGAACAGGTGCAGGTTGGTGTCTATATCGAAAAAATTCAAGCCTCGAACCCTATGAGGGAACGCCGGGTGCTGTTGTGTCTTGTCGCCTTCGCTCATGGCTTATCTTGTATCGAGAGTTGGACTCACGATGCGCTCAGGAAAGTTCGATATCACCCCATCCACGTGAAGTGAGAGCGCGTGCTGGATATCGCTGGGGGTATTCGCCGTGTACACGAACACGAACACATGTGCACGGTGGAATGAGTCGACAAGCGAGCGCGTGGCTCTGTCGTGGCGAAGCCCGACGTGGGACGCTCCGTGTTTCACGACGTGGGCGACGGAGGCACGGGACAGGTCGCCGAAAAGCACCAAGAGGGAGGCTTCTGGATCGGCTGTCCGAACATGTGTTAATTCTTCGTGAGTGAAAGACGCATAGATCACAGGGGATTTGAACCCAGCCTTGCGCACGGCTTCGACAGTCTGTTGTGCTACCCCTTTGGTTTTGAGTTCCAACATCAACCCAACTTTTCTTGCGGCGACTGTGAGCACTTCCTCAAGCGTTGGGATGTGTTCGCCGTCCCCTGCATTGAGCGTCTCAATGTCCCGTAGGCACATGCGATCGATCCGTCCCTTCCCATTGGTCGTCCGATTCACGGTCGCATCATGCAGGACCACGAGCACGCCGTCCGCCGTACGACGCACGTCAAGCTCCACGAAATCGACTCCGAGGGCGATCCCTTTCTGGATTGCGGCCAATGTATTTTCTGGGCCATGGCCCGCGGCCCCGCGATGACCGATGCTCAACACTCGAGGCATGACGTCTCCTTGACCCATAATCGAATGGTCCTGTGAGATCGGGGCTAAAAGATCGGCGGTGTATATCGAAGGTTATGGGCCTCCAGATTTGCGAGATATTCCTTCATATGTTTTCGCTCGCTGACCTTCACCAATTCGATCACTTTGCTGTCAATCTCCACCAGCCCGAGCCCAGAGGGAATCTCGTCTGGTTGGATGACAAACAGATTGACTCCCATCTCCTTGGCCTTCACCTGTGCTTGCTTGATGCGGTGGTGCACATATCGCTCGTTCAAGCGTAAGAGGCCGTTCAACTCCAGAATATCTCGCAGCGGGTGCGGCTCAACACGAACGCTCTTCCTCGGAACGTTGAGGAGGATGAACACCGTATCGCATCCCAAGCTGAAGGCTTCCTCGACTGGGAGGGGGTTGGTGAGATCGGCATCAAGGTACCGATAGCCATCTATTTCAACCATCTCAAACAAAGGGTAGAGGGCCATGGATGCGCGGATACGTGAAAAGAAAAGGTCATGTTTAGCCTTCCGACTTCGCGCATCCTCGCTCTCGCCAATCGCAAGATCGGCATCTTTATTGGAAAAGACCACGGTGGCTCCGTCTTCGTACCGTTCAGCGAGAATGTGCAAGACGATGGAGCTGGTAAGCACCTTCTGCAGATCGATCTGCTCGCTCAGTCTACTCAAGAGCGGAAACGGATCAAGGAAGGCCTTCATCTTCTTGAATTCAAAATACGTATCCATCTCGTCGAGCGCTTCCTGGATCTCAGGCGCCTGTACCAGTCGCCGGAATGACTTGTGCTTCGTCCCAAACTCATCCATGAGACGAAAGACAGAACTCACCGTGCGACCAGCTGCGCGAAACGGCAGGCGCATACAAAAGGCTATGACGAGCGGCAGAAACTTAATAGCCCTCCTGACATCATGGAGTGTCGACCCGCTCGGCCCCCAGTCTTGAGTCACCTGCAGAACAGCCCTGAGGAGTCTCGCCATTTTCTCTCGAAGGGTTGGGTGGAGCTCATAAATTGCTTCCGGGGAAGTGATATATTCTTCCCAGACGTGAAGCGTTTTTGCGGCCCCGACGACACCGGGATTTTCGGCAAACGCGATGGCGTTGCACGTTCCGGCTGAGGAGCTGATGATATGGGCCGGAATAAAGTCAGCATTGACCAATTCTGCGGCTGCAACCGCCTGGATGATAGCTTTACAGCCACCCCCACCAAAGACAAACAGGATGTTCCCGTACTTCATCGATCGATGCTTAGACATGCAAATTCTCCGGCCTTGCGTGCCCTGAACCCCTGTGTGGTGCGGACGCCGCTCTGCGGGGCCGCCAAAGCCATAGGTATGCTGTGTCACCCGAAGCACCGTGCGCTTGACCTGTGCCAGGATGCGAAGGACTGGGGTCAATGAACAGGTATGACGTCTGTATTGTGGGAGCAGGGGTCGTCGGGTGCGCCGTTGTCAGGGAGTTGATGCGCAGGCGCTGGAATAGGCCCCTCCGCGTCATGGTCCTCGAGCAACACGATGGCGTGGCAAAGGAGACAAGCGGACGCAACAGCGGAGTGCTCCATAGTGGAATCCACGAACAGGCCGGCTCGCTGAAGGGACGGTTGGCTCGAGAGGGAAGCGCGCTGGCGGTCTCGTATGCATTAGAGCATGGCATCCCTCTGCTCAGAACGGGAATGGTCATTGCCATATCGTGTGAGGATATTCGTCGAGGTCTCTGGCGTGAGGTGTCTACGCTGCGGCGGCTGTTGATCAATGCCTGGAAGACGAACATTCGGGTCTCGTTCGTCACGCCGTTCGGGTTGCGTGCGTTGGAGCCGAGTCTCCACGCCTGTTGCGGTATCATCATTCCAAGCGTCTCAGTCATAGACCCTCTGGCATTTGTGCAATCTCTTAGGGCCGACTCGGAAGTGGCCGGAGCCGAGTTTGCATTCGATAACCGAGTCATTGGCATAGAAGCAGATGCCAATGACTATCTCGTCACCACCGACCGTCAGCGTATCCGTGCAGCGTGCCTGATTAATGCCGCGGGACTCTACGCTGACGATATCGCCGCCCTCGCTTTACGCTATGAAAAGTATACCATCCGGCCGGTGCGGGGCGAGTATTACGAACTGGGCACCCCGGAGAAAAAAGCGCTCATCGGACGCCTGGTGTATCCTGCGTTTCCGCCTCACGCAACCGGCAAAGGGATTCATTTTAGTCCGCGTCCGAATGGGCAGTTGTTCGTGGGGCCGAATGAGGTGGTCATCCAAGACAAGGCGGACTACACATCGCGCAAGACGCCCCCCGGTCTGTTCGTCGAAACCCTGAAGAAATTTGTTCCGGTTCTCGAAGAACGAGATCTGGAGTGGGCCTATTCGGGAATCCGGTCCTGTGTCATAACCGGCGACGGGCGCAAGAGCGACTTCATCGTCGCCGTAGACAGCGAGAATCCGCCACTTATCAATCTGGTAGGAATTGAATCGCCCGGGCTATCCGCAGCATTGGCGCTTGCCGGATATGTGGCCGAATTGCCCTGTATTCAGAAGCGATTCAGTCCTTCCGGGGACTATTCCCCGCTCACAACAACCGAAGCTGTTGAGGGACGAGGCCGCTCTGCTTCCTCCTTGCGCAAGACCCGATAGAGCGTCTTGCCAAGAATTGTTCGTGGGAGTTCAGCCCGAAATTCTATATGCCGTGGAATTTTGTAGGGAGCCAAGTATCGCCGGCAGTGCGTAATAAGGTCCTGCTCGGACACTTCATTCTCGGATGGAACCACAACCGCCTTGATCGACTCGCTGCCCTCCATCGACATCACACCAATGACCGCAGCTTCCCGCACTTCCGAGTGGAGCAGCAACACATTCTCGATTTCGGAGGGATAGACATTAAAGCCTGAATTGGAGAGGATCATGTCCTTCTTCCGATCCACAATGTAGAAAAATCCGTCCTCGTCCATGCGGGCCATATCACCTGTTGCGAGCCACCCATCGGGCCGCATCACTTTTGCCGTCTCCTCAAGATTGTTCCAGTATCCCTGCATCACTTGCGGTCCCCGCACCCACAGTTCACCGACTCCCCCCAGTGGAGCCTCTTGACCCGTCTCATCGACGATTTTCGCCTCGGTGTTTGCGATCGGCAGCCCAATAGAATGTTTCACCGAAAGGCCACGGGCGATGTTGCAGTGCGTCACCGGTGACGCCTCCGAAAGACCGTATCCTTCTACGATAAGCTGGCCGGTTCGTTCCTTGAATTTCTTGAGGAGCTCATACGACAGCGCGGCCCCACCGCACAGGCAGAACTTCACAGCTTCGAGATCTTTTTCGGTACAGTGTTCCAACAGCTTCTTCACCAGAACCGGGACCAATGACACGACAGTCGGTTGTTTCTTGCGAATGACAGAGAGGAGCACTTGAATATTGCGGGGATCGGGCACAAGTATCATACATCCACCGACCGCCAGGCAGATATTTTGCGTGACCGTCATGCCGAAGACATGAAAGAGCGGAAGTGCGGCCAGAAAACTCTCTGTCCGTTCAGTCGGAGCAAACCAGCTGACAAGTTGCCGAATGTTGGCCGTCAGATTGCGATGACGGAGTTCCGCGCCTTTCGATATCCCGGTGGTGCCCCCCGTGTACTGGAGGACTGCGATATCGTCAGGGGTCACGGTCGGAAGATCTTCCGGCGCTATGGAGGTCACGTTGTTCAGGAGATCGTGGAAAAACAGCGTGGTCTTGCTGCAGGGAATCTCGATCTGCGGCCGGCCGCTTCGTCGTTGATAGATATACTTTACGATTGTCGTCATGAAATCGGTGATTCGTGTCACGATGACCAACTCCAGATTGAGAGGCTGGATTTTCTGATACATCATGTCGAGCACCACGATCGCGCGGGCTCCCGCGTCTCGTAGTTGGTGGGACAACTCGTAATCCGTGTAGGTCGGGTTGCATGACACGACGATGCCCCCGGCTCTCACAATACCGAAGTAGGCGATTACGGCTTGTGGAGAATTCGGGAGACAGAGGGCCACACGATCGCCTTTGCGGATTCCCAAGGCCGCGAGACTACAGGCGAATCGCTCAACAAGGGCGTGACATTCCCGATACGAAATGGTCTTGCCGAAAAAGTAGAGAGCCGGCCGGCGTGAAAACCGCTGCGCACTCCGGGACAGCATCGTGACGAGTGTCTCGGGAGGAATCGAAAGCGTGTGGGGAGATCCCTCGGGATAATGTACGAACCACGGTTGAACAGGCATCAGACGCTCCATTAGGTTGGCTCAAGATACTTCTCCTGCTACCACCCTCCCGATGAAAGGCCCGTACAGGGCTCGAAGCGTTTGCCATACTTGCTTGCCAGTGATTCCAGTTCTTGAGCGATTTGCCCTTGTGCCATGGTGTCCCGAGCCCAGGTGAGAAGGCCGCCACGAAACGCGGGGAACCCGGTTCCATATGTCAGTGCAAAATCGACCTGCCAGGGATGCTCCACGATCTTGTCGTGCAGACAGCGCACTGCCTCATCGACCATGGGGAAAAACAGGCGTTGGTGAAGAATCTCGTCGGAGATGGGTCCGGCTTCCGATGGATTAGCTTGACGATAGTCTGCGACTGCGTCGAGCGCCTGCCGATTCTCTTTTTCCGACTTCCAAAATGTGATCGGTGGGCTCCTTTCGGGAAGGAGCTTTCGCAACAACGCATCGCGCGACTCGATCCGAGATCCCAGCACGGCGAGCGAGGTCAGGACGTGCAGGGCGACAGGAAGTCCGATCAAATCGAGGAGTTCCAGCGGCCCCATGGGGTGCCCACTATCCACGGCCATGCCAAAATCTTTGGCGATGGTGTCGATGCGCTGAAAGGAGATGCCTTCGCTCACCATGATCACGGCCTCCACCAGATAACGCGAAAGAATCCTGTTCACGAGAAACCCCGGTCCGTCGTTCACCACGAGAGGAAACTTGCCCAATCGCTTGGCAAGGCCGCAGGCCTGGGCAAGGGCCCTATCGGATGTGAAGGGGGCGCGCACTACCTCGACCAATTGCATTTTGGCCACAGGATTGAAGAAATGGAGTCCCACGCACCGGTCGGGATGGACCGCCTTCACAGCTATGTCGGCCAGTGTGTAGGACGACGTATTCGTGGCAAAAATCGCATCGGGGCGCGCGTCTGATTCGAATTCCGCCAAGACCGTTCGTTTCACGTCAAGCTTCTCCGACACAGCCTCGATGACAAGAGACGCGAGATTGACATCCTTGATGTGGGTAGTTGGAGTCACCCGCATCATGCGATAACGCAGGTCTGACGGAAGGATGACTTTCTTACGCACCAGGGTCGTTTGAGCCTTATGGATGCGGCCGATCGCTTTCGCGAGAATGTCCGTCGACACATCTCGCAAGACGACCTCATACCCTTTTTCGGCAAGTTGCCCGGCGATCTGCGAGCCCATCAATCCTGCCCCCAGCACGCCAATGCGCGTCGCCGCCCCTGGAACAGCGGTCACGTTCCGTTTCACCTTCTCGCCCGCCAGGAACAAACCCACGAGGTGTGAGGAAATCGGGCCGGCCATGAGATCTAACAGGTGCGGTTTTTCGACCGTGAGTGATGCCTCCAGAATATTCAAACCCATCCCTCTCCCGACTGCATCGATGGCACAGAGTGGGGCCGGGTAGAAATGTCTGACGCGTTTGACGACCTGACGTCGCGCATACTGGCAGACGAGTGTTCGAATGACCGGGGCGCTCAAGAACCTTACGCTTGCTGGGAGGGGCGGACGTCTCACAGGAGCCGAACAACGGGCTCGGGCTTGCGCAATGGCTGCTTGAACGAACGTTTCTTTTTGTATGTTCTCCAAAGTTCTGACCGTGGAAGGAAGAGAGGTCACCATTCCGTCCACCAGGCTCATTCGTAGCGCTTGCCTCGGGAAAATGGTTTTTCCCGTCGTGATCATGTCCAGCGCTGCCGGTAAACCGATCAACCGCGGAAGACGTTGCGTGCCCCCGAACCCAGGAAGAATGCCCAGCTTGACTTCCGGAAGGGCAAAACAGGTCTTTGGGTGGGTGCTGGCTATACGCGCATGGCAGGCCAGCGCAAGCTCGAGCCCGCCGCCCAGACAGGCGCCTTCCACTGCCGCGACAAATGGTTTCGGGGATCGTTCCATCGCGTCGAAGAGCGTGTGAGCGGTGATCACAAGTTGCTCCATCTCTTGGAATGAGCGCTGTCGTTGCGCGTCGTGCATCTGTTCCAGATCGGCGCCTGCGCAGAAGTTTCCTTCCTTCATGCTCACCAGGACGACGGCTTTGACGGCGGGGGATTGTTCGGCATATCGAGCGATCTTTTTCCACTCCGACATGCTCTCGACGTTGAGTACATTGACCGGCTTTCCGAAGTAATCGAAACCGGCCAGGAGAATTCCTCCCTCAAGGACAGAGGTCTTGAAGTGTGTGTACTCGACGGGGGAGTCGGTATGGCCGCGCGACATGGCTATTTCCTCTCCAACATCATGGCCACACCCTGTCCACCTCCGACACAGGCGCTGATCATCGCCCGCTCGGCATCCCGTCGTTTGAGTTCGAACAAGGAGGTCATGGCCAGGCGCAGACCGGAGACGCCGACTGGATGACCCAACGCGATAGCGCCGCCGTGTGGGTTGAGATCGTCTGGCGGGATTTCGCCGAAACGCCCACTGAATCCGTACCGGCCGAATTTGGATTCCATGAGAGAAGACGAGTTAAGAATGCGGCTGATCCCCAACACGACGGCCGCAAAGGCTTCGTTAATTTCCCACAACGCAAAGTCCTTGATGGTCAGGTGAGTTTTGGCCAACACTTTCGCGATGGCTCCGACTGGGGCCAAGCCCATACATGAGGGTTCGTACCCAAAGTCCGCATAGTCTTTTACGTACCCGAGGATCGGCAAGCCGAGGGCCTGGGCTTTGCTCTCCTCCATGAGGAGGATGGCGGCGGCGGCGTCTGTGATCTGCGAGGAGTTGGCCGGCGTGACGGAACCATGATGTCTGTCGAACACGGGCTTCATAGCGCCAAATGTCCCTTGACCGGCATCCTCACGAATCCCATTGTCTCGCGCAACATAGGCGCTTCTCTCTGGGACATACATGGGGACAACTTCATCCGAGAAGATCCCATCGTTCCATGCCTGAGCCGCGTTTCTGTGCGACCGTACGGAAAACGCGTCCTGCTCTTCGCGAGAGATGCCAAGCGCCGGGTCTTTTGCGATATTTTCTGCGGTGAGCCCCATAATGAGGTCACACATCGGATCCGTGAGGCCCAGCACCAAGCCGATGCGCGGGGGATATTTCTTGAGGTTTAGGAGCGCTGGAATGAGAGCCCGAGCGGCGGCGATACGACTCCCAAAGGTTCTGGCTTTTCCGTATTGCATGAGGCGGTCGGCCACGGTGTAATGGTAGGCGATGGGGATTCGGCTCATCGCCTCCATGCCGATGACGAGTGCCGTATCGACATCGCCGCTCCTGATGCGCAAACTCGCATAGTAGAGGGCCGTCACGCCTGAGCCGCAATTTTTCCCTGCCACTGTATCGGCGGGGATCGTCACGGGGAGGCCACCGGTGACGGCTGCAACTCGGGTTGGATTCACGGCATGTGTGGGCGTTGCCACATTGCTTCCGATGACGCAATCGATTGTTTCTAGAGGGAGATTCCACCGGTGGCATCGTGTGATCATTTCCCGGACGACCCAGGCGCCCAGCACGTCCGCATCCGTCTCACGAAAGTCTGTTCCCTCTTTGCACAGGGGGGTACGAAATCCGTCAACGACGACGACATTACGCATGGTGCATGCCCCCTCTTTATCCTGATTGAAGAGCTGTCATTCGCCGATGCCAACAGACTGTCTGTCCTAAATTATAGCCCCTAATATCCTACCACAAGGTTGCCGATGCATCTGTTTCTCGACAGGGTTATGAATGGCATGAGTCGTTCCCCGTATCAGGCCACGGAAAGCTACAATGTAAACAGTGATAGGGTTACAATGATGAACGACACGTGAGTACTGTTAGGACACGTGCAAGGACATGTCGAACATGAAAAAACCTGACGTGTTTCAAGGGTCTGAGATGGTGGCGGAGACCGCTCGCGATAAGGCTGCCTATTCCGGGTTTCTTGCGGGTTTATTTGAGAACGACGTTCGATGGGATCTCTTTACGTCAATCGGCATTCCACAGATGAGTCCGGCTGCGCTGGATTTTCTTGAACGATGCAAGCTCGCTCTGATACCCCTGGACCCTGAACGAGTTGACAGTGAGGGGGAGCTACCAGAGCCAATTTTTAAATCACTGGCTGAGATCGGAGCGTTTGGCATCAAAATTCCCAAACGGTTCGGCGGACTGGAGTTGACGCAATCTGAGTATCAGCAAGTCGCCACCCTGTGCGCAAGTTTTGACGCCTCGCTCACGGTTCTGTTGTCGGCTGCTCAATCGATCGGCGTTCCTGAACCATTGCGACTCTTCGGCACAGAAGAACAGAAGGCCAAGTATCTACCTCGGCTTGCTCTGGGTGAAATTTCAGGGTTTGCACTCACGGAACGAAATGTGGGTTGCGACATTTCAAAGGTAGAAACCTATGCGGTCCGCGTCATCGAAAACGGAAAAACCGTGGCATACCGCATTACGGGAGAAAAGTTTTTCATTACGAATTCGGCCAAACAGAACGGCCAGTTCCTCTGTTCCATGCTGGTCGTGATTGCGCGAATCGTCGATCGTCCGGAGGAACTCCTAGATCTCAAGGCGCAGAAGCGATATGGGGCCTTCATTGTTGAAACCCGATGGCCAGGTTGCTCCGTCACCCGTCTGTATTTCGAGGGGGTGAGGGGGATTTACAACGGCATCCCGACGTTCAAGAACGTTTACGTCCCGATTGAAAATCGTCTGGGCAATGAAGAGGACGGCCTGAGGATCGCGCTTGCCACACTCACCATCGGACGTTTGACGCTCCCCGCAGCCAGTGCGGGAGGCCTCAAACAATGTCTATCCGTGATGCGCTGGTGGGGACGCACGCGAGTTCAGTGGAACAAACCGATCGGTGAACACACCCTCATCGGAGAAAAAATCTGCCGTGCTGCAGCCTATACGCTGGCGCTCGATGCGGTGATGGCCTTCTGCGGTGCTTGGGCAAACAAAAAGGGCGATCTCCGAATGGAGTCGGCTGCGGCCAAGATCCTCGGAAGCGAGTGGTACTGGGATGTGGTCAACGACCTGTTCCAGATGCGGGGGGGACGCGGATTCATGACGTTTGATTCGCAACGGAAGAACGGCGAACTCGGCATCCCGGTTATGCGCATGATGCGAGATGCTCGCATTAATCTGGTGTGGGAAGGAACAAGTGAGATCCTGCGTATCTGGATGGCGCGTGAGGCCCTTGCCCCCTATATAGAAAAGGGACTTGCCTTTCTCCAAGGATCATCGTCAGATAAGTTCGCGGCCCTTTCATACTACGCAGGCATGGCGATTCGCTCTCGCCTTCCCTATTCAACTCCGTCGAACAGCGCCGGGATGTTTGGAGAGGACTATGCCACGTGGGTTCGTTTCATCGAATCATCCACTCGGAGCCTGACACGGTCAACCGTTAGTGCGACGCTTCGCCACAGGCAGGGCCTGCACAATAAGCAAATCCTGCTTCAGGATTTGATCGATGACAGCCTCGCGCTCTTTCCGATGGCCGCGATCATCTGGTATGCGTCTCAGCCTGAAATGCGGGCCAAGCCAGGCATCTACGAACTCACTACCTACTTCTGTCAGGAAATGAAGGATCGTGTGCACCCTCCCTCCTCTCCGGAGAAAAGAATACGAGGGCACAAGAAAGACTCCACCGTGTATCGCCTATCTAAGGCAATCATGAGCGGCGAGTATGCCTGGCTTGAGGAAGGGATTGTTCCGATACTTGAGAAATGATGAGCCGGCGCGTAGCATGAATTTCCTCACGCCCTCGGAGCGACGTTCTCCATGCCTCTTGCCGCCTCTGACAACCGAATCACATGGATCCAGGAGCGATGTTGTGAACGTGGTGCAGGGTGAAGCCATGAAAGCCAAGGGCTATCTTCAACGGAACCATCGAGGTGAACTCCTGTGAGTAAGACACAGCAAGCGGTCATCGTCAGTGCAGTGCGAACACCGATGGGAAGCTTTAGTGGGGCGTTCAGCCTCGTACCAGCCACCAAGTTGGGTAGCATTGTCATTGCGGAAGCATTGAAACGCATTCAGCTCTCGACGGATCGTGTAGATGACGTGTATATGGGCTGTGTCCTCAGCGCCGGGCTTGGGCAGGCGCCTGCACGACAAGCCTCGATCGGAGCCGGCATCCCCAATTCGGTCGGCGCCACGACCGTCAATAAGGTTTGTGGGTCCAGCCTCAAGACTCTGATTATGGCCGTTCAGGCCATTGCCCTTGGAGAAGCCAGAATCATCGTGGCTGGCGGCATGGAAAATATGACCCGCGCGCCCTATCTGTTGGAAAAGGCGCGGCAAGGATATCGGCTGGGACATGCGGAGTTGGTCGACAGCCTGCTCAAAGACGGCCTCTGGGACGTCTACAACAATTTCCACATGGGCGATGCTGGCGAACTCTGTGCAGCAAAGTACCAGCTCACTCGAAGAGAGGTTGACGACTTCGCGTTGGAAAGCTACCGCCGAGCGCAGGATGCCATTGCGAGTGGGAGGTTTAAGCGGGAGATCGTTCCGGTTGACGTGCCGCAGCGGAAAGGTTCTCCGCTGGCTGTTACAGACGATGAGGAACCAAATCGAGTTACTTTGAGCAAGCTGCGTGAACTGAAGCCAGTATTTCGGGATGGTGGTGTCCTGACCGTGGGCAATTCTCCTTCCTGTAACGACGGAGCTGCCGCGTTGGTCGTTATGGCGGAAGAGGAAGCCGTACATCGTGGGCTGACGCCGATGGCGCACATCGTCGGCTATGCCGGGGCGGCGCTTGCACCAGAGTGGTTTACGCTTGCGCCGATCGACGCGATCAAACTGGTGCTGAAGAAGACCGGCCTCTCGATCAGCGACATTGATCTATTTGAGATCAATGAAGCGTTCTCCGCCGTCTCCCTCGCCATCAACCGGGAACTAGGGCTCGACGATAAGAAAGTGAACGTCAACGGTGGGGCGGTCGCGCTGGGTCATCCGATTGGCGCCACTGGCTCGCGGATTCTCACGACTCTGCTCTATGCCATGGAGGCTCGTGGCGCCAGACGAGGATTGGCCAGTCTCTGTATCGGAGGAGGCGAAGCGTTGGCGGTTGTTGTGGAGCGGTAAGGAATCTTCGTGTTGCGTGTAACGAGAGTGGTAAGGGAGGGCAGCGATCAGGAGGAAATCCCCAATGCTTGCGGATCGCTTGAGTCGGTATGGCCAATCCCTTTGTGATGCCGATGTACCCAGCGCCGTGGTGCATGAGGTCAAGCGGAGAATTCTGGACAGTCTGGGCTGTGCGCTTGGAGCCTTCAGCGCGCCGCCTTGTCGGATCGCACGTCAGCTCGCTCAAGTGGTCACAGTGCCGGATGGCGCAACGGTGTGGGGAACCGGCCACAGAACTCTTCCAGACCTCGCCACCTTCGCCAACGGCGCGCTCGTTCGCTATCTCGATTTTAACGATACCTACCTCGCGAAGGAACCGGCGCACCCCTCAGACAACATTGCCGCCATCTTTGCGGTCGGAGAGTCTTCTCGTGCCTCCGGCACGCGAGTGATTCAGGCCATTGTCCTCGCCTAGGAAGTCCAGTGCCGCCTCTGCGACGCAGCAGCGCTACGACCGCGTGGCTGGGACCATGTGACCTACGGCCCCTTTTCCTCAGTCGTCGCTGTGGCCATGGTGATGAAGCTTTCAGAGGTACAGACAGGGCAGGCGATCAACCTTGCCGGGGTGTCGAATATTGCGTTGAGGCAGACACGCGTCGGGGACATGTCCATGTGGAAAGCCTGCGCCTTTTCGAATGCCGCGCGGAATGGTGTGTTCGCGGCCATGTTGGCACAACGAGGCATGACAGGCCCCTCTCCGATTTTTGAAGGGGAGAAGGGCTTCATGAAGCTCGTGTCGGGGCCGTTCGATCTTCCGCTCTTGGGCGGCGAGAAAGGGCCGTCAGGACCGGTCACATTCAAGATTCTCGATACCTATATTAAACATTATCCGGTGGAATACCACGCGCAGACGGCGGTGGAAGCCGCTCTTGCGCTCAGAGATGATCTCCTCAAAAGAGATGGAGTCGATGCACTCGCCGACATCACTGACATTGAAGTCGGCAGCTACGATGTCGCCATTGAAATCATCGGACGAGACCCTGGAAAGTGGCGCCCTCGCACGAGAGAGACCGCCGATCACAGCTTCCCGTACTGCGTGGCCGTTGCGCTGCTGGACGGGAAGATGACGCTGCGCTCGTTCGATGAGAAACATCTGACCGACCCGGCATTGCATGAGTTGATGCAGAAGGTGCGCGTCGTACCACAGCCCGAATTCGTCGACCGATACCCGGGGACGATGGCGACGCGCATCACCGTTCGGACAAAGGCTGGGAACCACTATATCCACCAGGTGGACTACCCCCTCGGCCACCCCCAGCACCGAATGTCCGATCAGCAAGTCGAGGACAAGTTTCGGCAGTTGGCGACAGGAAAATTAGATCGAGCGCGCATGCAAAAAGTCATCGACATGGTGTGGACGTTCGACCGACTCAAAGATGTCGGTGTGTTGATGCCGTTATTGAAAGTAAAAGGACGAGGCTCAACTCCATGACGGATCAACCCACGCAATCCAAAGCACGATGTCTCCGCGAGCTGCTCAATATGCAGACCATCGTGTTCCCAGGGGCATTCAACGCCTTGACGGCCATGCAGATCGAGCGTGCCGGGTTCCAGGCTCTCTACGTTTCAGGCGCCGCGCTCTCGGCTGCACGAGGACTGCCGGATATTGGGTTGTTGTCCCTCACGGAGGTGGTGTCCGATGCCGCCTCCATTGCCAAGGCTGTGACGATTCCGGCCATTGTGGATGCGGACACGGGATTCGGTCCTCCCCTCTCGGTGATGCGCACGGTGACGGAATTCGAGCAGGCTGGTCTGGCAGGGATGCAGATCGAAGATCAAGAGTTGCCCAAGAAGTGCGGGCATCTGCCGGGAAAGCGCCTGGTCCAGACGAGTGACATGGTGGCAAAGCTCTGCGCGGCGAGCGACGCGCGGAAGAATCGAGATTTTTTTATCGTCGCCCGTACAGATGCCCGTACGGTTGAGGGACTGGATGCAGCTGTGCGACGGGCACGGGCCTATATCGATGCCGGCGCCGACGCCATCTTCCCCGAAGCCCTTGAGTCTGCCGACGAATTCCGCACATTTGGTCGGCAACTCGCCAAGGAAGGCGGTCACGTGCCGCTGGTCGCGAACATGACCGAATTCGGGAAGACTCCCTATCTAAGCGTCCATGAGTTCGAAGATCTCGGCTATCGTGTGGTGCTCTTTCCTGTGACGGCCCTCCGTATGGCGACGAAGGCGATCGAGCGAGTGTTGGTTGAACTGAGGAACCACGGTTCGCAGCGCGAACTGTTGGACCAGATGCATACCCGGCAGCAACTCTATGACCTGCTACGGTATGAAGAATATGAACAAATGGATCGGCAATTTGACTCGATGGATGATAACCATGCCAACGGATAATAGTACAAAAAATCCGGCGTACAGTCCGGGCCTCGATGGCGTCTTGGCCGGCAAAACTGCCCTGTGCCATGTGGATGAAGGCGAAGGGGGGTTGAGATACCGCGGGTATGCGGTCAGCGATTTAGCGGGAAAGGCCTGTTTCGAAGAAGTCGCCTATCTACTGCTCTTCGGTAAGCTGCCGACGCAGAGCGAATTACAGGATTTTTCTACCCAGTTTGCGGCAGGGTGCATGCTCCCTGGTCCTGTCGAAGCGTTCCTTGGCGTGCTGCCTCGGGCTGCGCATCCGATGGACATACTCAGGACCAGCGTCTCGCTGCTGGGCATGGCCGATCCGGACGCCTCCGACAATTCTCACGACGCCAACGTGCGTAAAGCCATTCGACTGATGGCGCAAATTCCGCTCATCATCGCGACCGCTTATCGCCTTGCGAACGGGAAACCTCTTGTCGAACCGCAAGCCGGTTTGAGCTTTGCCGAAAATCTCCTGTTTTTATTGTCCGACCGGAGAGACGATCCGACGACTACCGCCATGGCCCACGTGCTGGACGTGTCGCTTACGCTCTATGCGGAGCATGAATTCAATGCCTCCACCTTCTCGGCCCGTGTGACCGCCTCGACGATGACGGATATGCACTCGGCCATCACCTCGGCGATCGGTACGCTGAAGGGGCCGCTCCACGGAGGAGCGAATGAGGCCGTCGCAGAGATGTTTTGCGAGATTGAGATCGCCGAACGAGCGGAGCAATGGGTACGGGAATCGTTGGCCAACAAACAACGGATCATGGGCTTCGGCCATCGTGTGCTCAAGACAGGGGACTCTCGTTCGGCCATCATTCAACAGCATGCCGAGTCCTTGGGCCGGATCTGTTTCGACCACCGCTGGTATGAAATTGCGGCGACCATTGATCGGCTGGTGCAGCAGGAGAAAGGTCTCTACCCCAACCTCGATTTCTATACAGCAGTGGCTTATCTCCTGATGGGCATTCCACGAGAGCTCTACACACCGGTCTTTGTCTGTTCACGCATCACCGGCTGGTGCGCACACGTCATCGAACAGCAGGACCATAATAGGCTGATCAGGCCACGAGCACTCTACACGGGGCCTCCGGCGAGAGACTATGTCCCCCTCAATCTCCGCAGTTGAGCGTCTTGCGAAAGCCTGAGAGGGGGCGACGGCTCGCACATGGTCGTAGAGAATGAATCGGACGTTTTCTTCCCTATTGAAACTCAACCCTCATGGTTGGCCTAGACAACATTGTCACGGCCAACGGCTGTCCTCATAATGAGCGCTCCCCTACTGTACCCAATGCATCCATGGCCTCACGACGCTCATTGAGACCGAATGAGGTCTATGACGTGACCCGTCCCTTCCATCCATCCATTGTGCTATCGTGAGTGAACAGGGGATCGATTTTACAGCGGTCTGTGCTGATGGCCCGTCGAATGCCTCGGTTGATAGGGGGTAGAGGGTGCGACTAATCCTGCTGTTGATTATTGTCGTGATCATTGTATTCGGTCCGCAACTGTGGACCAAGCGGGTCTTTGCCCAGCACAGTAAACCCCGTCCTGACTATCCGGGAACTGGAGCGGAGTTAGCGCGCCACCTGCTCGATCAGTTAGATCTGACGCAGATCAAGGTGGAAGCCACCGAGCTGGGCGACCATTACGATCCTGAGGCCAAAGCGGTCCGCCTAACGCCCGATAAATTCAATGGGAAATCCCTCACCGCGATCACCGTGGCTGCCCACGAGGTCGGGCATGCCATCCAAGACCGGGCGGGCTATCAGCCGTTCATCGAGCGGACACGCCTGGTGCGGGTCGCGCAGGGAGCGCAAAAGCTCGGAGGGATCGTGATGATGGGCATTCCCATCGCGACGACGTTGGCTCAGACCCCTATGGCTGGTGTCGTCGTCATGGTTGCCGGGATCGCGACGATGGGGATCGCCACGCTGGTGCACCTGGTCACGCTTCCGGTCGAGTGGGACGCCAGCTTCAGGCGCGCACTGCCGATACTCCAGCAAAAAAACTACTTGTCGCCTGAAGACGAACAGGGAGCCCGCCGTATCCTCACCGCAGCCGCGCTCACTTACGTGGCAGCCTCTCTCGCGAGCCTGCTGAACCTATGGCGGTGGATTGCCTTCTTACGGCGATAGGTGCGGCCACTTCACGTGACCCTCTTGCCCAGTGAAGGAATCCACTCAGAATCCCATTCGTCACCCGCTGTCCTGGGGCAATCGCCGTGAGAGCACAGGGAGCGGTGCAGCGGCTGGATCAGCGTCCTTCAATTCGGAGGCCCCGGGCCCCGACCTTAGGGATTCTTGATCGACTCCGGCGAGCCGTAGCGACCGTAGGGTTCCTGGTTGAATCGGAGCCAATGGGTTCGCGCTGAGGTTGGCCTATAGCTCCCCTGCTGATCGTAGAGTTTTTGGGCATCAGTCGCAAAGATATTCGTAGCCGATTTATTTCTGAATGCCGAAAAACAGACTCCCGACCCCTTTATTTCCCCTGCGTCGCTGAACACACATTCTCGGAATGTCTAGCTCGTCCTTCGTCAACGCGTCGCACGTGATGGGGCTGATCAGGAGTCGATCACACACGAGCGTGAATTTTGTGGTAGAGGTGACAAGAGGTGGGGTAAGTTTGGGCATTATACCTGACCTGCCCTTCTGGCTCGATTGGAAACATGCTGCGCGATCGAAGCCTCGTTTGCATCAAGTAAAGTCCCAATTCCTTTCGGAGCCGAGCCTTTGCTTCATATCGCGAAGGTATAACCCTTCGCGAGGAGGCAGCTGGCAGGCTGACACCCATCGCACAGTCTGAAGCAAGTGGTCATACCGTCGGAAATTTCATCGATGTGGTCAAAATTGCTCAGAAAGCAAGCCTCCGGAGCGCGTATAGTTACCGGTATGCAATTTTACATCTAGCCCAGGAGGCTCCCATGGTATCTATTCCCAGAGTCGTCGGTGTCCTGTCGTGTAGCTTCCTACTGTGCTTTGGTCTGCCCCATGGCGCGCAGGCAGGTTATGCGGCTCCGACGACAGACGAAATGAAAGCTGACCAATCTGATCGTAGGCAAGGCGGTCAGGAGCCTGGTGAAAAACAAATGGGCGATGAGATGAGGGGTGACCAGTCAAAAGACGGTACGATGATCAAGGGCGAAGTGTTGCGCGTCGAAGGGGATAACTATTTCGTTAAGGGGCAGGACGGTAAGGAAGTGCGCATGCATATTGACAAAACTACCCAGAAAATCCGAAGCTTTAAGCAGGGTGATCGAATCGAGGCGACGGTGAACGATAAGAATCACGCGCTATCGATTCGCTCGGCCCGAGGAACTGATCCCGGTGGGGGAAAGGAAACCGGCCGCGATTCGCTCCACGAAACTGATGCCGATCACGGGAAATGACGCCAGCCGTATGACTGACTCCACTCTTGAATCAGGCAAGCCCGGCTCGATGGGGCCGTAGTTGGCTCAGTGAAAGTGGCAGGACGGTACAGCTTTAGATCTCGGGCATGCCGCAGTGTTCTGAAGAAGCCGAGCATCTTTCTGCGATCGTCTTGCCGATTTGGAACCCATGACGTAGGTAAGCTCTTCTATCCCATATGACAGGGTAACAAGGAGGACGTATGAACAAACTCACATTGTCAATACTCACGGTGGTGGCACTTGGTTTTGGAGCCGGGATAGTTGGTGCCGCTGATCCGATGTCGGATAAAGAGGCCACCCCGACGTTAGGGGAGCGCCTCACTAAAGACACAATCAAAGGCACACTGATGCAGATGGATGGCGAATATTATTCGATTAAGGATACGGATGGTAAAGAGAGCAAGATTCACATCGATAAGAGCACGAAACTGGATAAGGTAGTGGTAGGAGACAAGGTCAAAGCCTATATCACGGACCGGGGGCATGCCACGACGCTTCAGCGTGATGAGTAATCAATGATGTCATGAAGCACAGAGCGGTTATCTGTCACGGCCTCCGTCGCGCACGAGGTTCGGCTTCTATACGGAACTAGGCATGGCTCCAGCCCTATCATTCGCATAGCGGATTTTCTAGAATGACCCACACAACTATCCAGGAGAAGGTTATGAAAAATAAACCCAAGCAACAAACCGGCTTTGGTGAGAAAGGGATTGGAGAAGACATCAAGGACGGGGCGATCACTAAGCAATATCTGGCCGATCCGCACACGATCGTGAGCGCGTTAAACCGACTACGCTCGACCGAGATCGCCAGCTATCTGCAATACAAACAACATGCGTATATGGCGGTCTCGCTCTTATCCCCTGGCCTGAAAGCCGAATTCGAGGCGCACGCACTACAGGAATTGGAGCATGCCGATACACTAGCAAATCGCATTCAACAGTTAGGCGGCGTCCCCGTTTTTGATCTTCAGGAACTCGCGGGGAAAGCCGCGTCCATCGGTGTCCACCCAGAGCAAGGCACGACGCTCGTCGAAATGGTGGGCGAAAATCTCGTGCTCGAACGCCGACAAGTGGAGGTGTACAGCGCGCTCATTCGAGAGATTGGGGACAAGGATCTGGTCACACGACAATTGTTACTCGACATTCTGCAAACGACGGAGCAGCATGCCAGCGAATTAGCGGATTTCTTGAAACGCTCAAGCGAGACCCGTGGCTAGAGTGTAGGGATGACAACATAACATTCTCTAATCTTTATGATATATATTAGGTGGTTTGCTAAGACATACGGAAAGGTAACCTGTCTGCATGATTGCGATGCTGCGGAGCGAAACATTGGCCCGTTGACCTCATCCCTTAAACAGTCACCCTCCTCAAATAGACCTTATTGAATTGGTAGTGAGCTATCTTGAACAGTCAGAGGGGAACTTCTTCGTG
>JBDTPK010000002.1:0-38754 GCA_039932735.1 Nitrospirota bacterium | reverse complement strand
GATGCTCGGAACTGGTGGGGCAGAACGTCGGCTCCGGGGCGGAACGCATCCGTGACGTCTTCGAGTGAAGATTCTTGTCGACCACGTCAACTGCGGCAAAGGCGTACGCGCGGCGGTAGTACGCTTGTTTGAGCCTCGACACCACGTTGAGCTGGACTTGCTGATACTGGTGCCATTCGGCCTCCGCTTCCTTCACCGCCATTTCTCCGGCTAGTTTTCGCTTGCCCGGGAACGGAATCTCTTGCGAAACCATGACACCGATCTGGCTGGTCGGTTCGGTTCCCAGCCCTGCGCCGGGCCAAGGGCGTCCATTACTGCTGTATCCGGGCGAAACCATGGGATCGGGAAGGCTGCTGGCTTGGGATGGGCGCTGGCGCGACGCTTCGTACCGTTTTTGCGCCGCGACGATCTCCGGATTGTTCGCGAGCGCTTCTGAGACAAGCTCTCGAAGCGTCTCTGCCCTAGCGGCGCCTGGGAGAGCTAAGATTGCCCAAACCACGAGTGCCGCGATCCGTCTTGACGTCAGGGCCGCGAGGGGCACAAAACGTCCGGACCAAGGTGGAAGCCGCATCAAATCTCTCCTTTTCGCAAGGCGTAGGTGCATTTCTGGCACCAAACTAGAAATGAACAAGCTAGCCAGTCACTTGGTGCCTGAATCTCTCGGAATCTCTCCGAGAAGCGGAACCAGGTGGTGACGGCAGCACTCAGGCATTTCTCTGCGCAAAAGATCGATGGTCCGGGATGCCTTAGCGATGAAATCTAGGGATGGCTCGACGATGAACCGGCGCGGATGCTTCTCCCACGTTTGTAGGATCAGTGCGTCGATCGCCGCCGCCTCAGTTGCGGATTCGACACGCAGGGGATTCTGGTGGTTATACCCATCGCCGGCCTTGGGCGTCCGCAGGTGGATCACGGCGTCGTAGCGGGCCAACTGCTCTTCAAGAGTGGTGCCGACCGAGGCCCACAAATCGCCCTGGCCTGGCCAATAGGCAGCGCCGTCAATGGTCCCACGGTCACAAAGTGTGATTGCCAGGTTGTCGCTTTCAGCCGCCGATTCGAGCTCACGCTGCACGTAGAAAATCGCCCTCTGAGAGGCTTGGCGGTGTCCGAGGATTTCATCGCGGGGAAAGCCTCCCCCAAACACAATGCTCGCGGCTTCGGGCAGCACCTTTATATGCACACAGAACGATTGGCGAATCAGTTCAAGCACAGCGGTTTTGCCGGCTCCGGGGCCACCGGTCAATACGATGCGCCGTCGGTCGTGAGGCTCCCTGCACGCGCACGCTATCATCGACTTCCTCGGTGTTTAGCCATGGCATGCAACTCAATGCACTTAACAAGCCACATGGGATCAACACTCGAAGTTGAGGTCTTTCTTGACGTCTGCGTGCCTGATCTCAGGCACTTCCTGCCTCATTTGAGGCGCGCTGACTTGCCCCACTGGTGATAACACCTTGACGACTGGAGAACTCCGACTTCTTCGGGGCGGTCCCTCGATTGCAATAAGGCCAGTGGACGTGAAGGAATGAATAGTCGGCGTATCCTTGTAGTCGACGATGACGAAAGTCTGCGCCGTGTCACGCAGGTGCAGCTCGAAGATGAAGGCTATGCCGTGATGACTGCTCCAGACGCCAGGGAGGCGCTGCGAGTGCTGGCACGCAGACCCCAGGACCTCGTCCTTACGGACCTCAGCATGCCGGGCATTTCCGGTGTCGAATTGCTTCGAACAATCCGTTCAGAGTATCCAGACACGAGCGTAGTCCTCGTAACCGCATTTGGTACCGTGGACAGCGCAGTGGAGGCCATGAGGCTTGGGGCATACGACTACATCATGAAGCCCGTAAACCCCGACAGTCTCCGGCTGGTTGTAGGAAAGGCCTTGGAACATCTTTCGTTGCGTGAAGAAGTTCAGTCCCTGCGCCACGCACTAGATCAAAAGACTGGCTTCGAGAATGTTGTCGGACATTCTAAATCCCTCCTTTGCGTCCTAGAAACGGCAGCCCGCGCTGCCGCATCGGACGTTACCGTACTGATCAGCGGTGAGACGGGAACCGGCAAAGAGTTGGTTGCCCAGGGAATCCACCGAGGTAGTGCCCGGAACGACAAACCGTTTGTCACGATCAATTGCGGGGCGATTCCGGCGGAACTCCTGGAGTCCGAGCTATTCGGACATGTCAGGGGCGCTTTTACCGGAGCAGCCAACCACAAGAAAGGCAAGATCGAGCTGGCGGACTGCGGAACGGTGTTCCTGGACGAAATCGGTGAGCTTCCTTTAGAGCTTCAGGTCAAATTCCTCCGCCTGCTTCAGGAGCATGAGATCTCCAAAGTTGGCTCGACAGAAAACCAGACCGTCAACGTGCGAATCATTGCGGCCACTCATCGTGATCTGCGGGCCATGGCGGCCGACGGACGTTTTCGCGAGGATCTGTACTACCGCCTGAATGTGGTTCCGATCGAGCTCCCGCCGCTTCGTGAGCGAAGGGAGGATATTCCAGAACTGGTTCAACACTTTCTTGGCCGAGCCAAGGAGAAGCATTCGCGTCCTAATCTGAAACTGCAAGCGCCGCTCCTTTCCCATTTCTCCGCATACCCTTGGCCAGGTAATATTCGAGAGCTGGAGAACGTCATTGAACGGCTGGTGGTGCTCTCATCGGGAGACGAAGTCACCGTGGAGGATTTGCCGGTTTCTCTATCGGAGCAGCAGCGGCCCTCATTGGACATCCTGCAAATGGACCTTCCTCCGGAAGGGATCAGCCTAGAATGCCTGGAGAAAGAGATATTGCTGCAGGTGCTGGTTAAGTTCGAGTGGAATCAAACACACGCTGCCCAGTACCTGGGGCTGAGCAGAAAGACCCTAATCTACCGGATGGAGAAGTACGGCCTGGGAAGTGAGCGTAACGAGTGAGGCGAGCCCTTGGGATTTTCGGTGTGATGCTGGCCATCACCATCGCTCACTACGCCATCCCTCCATCGTTCTATCTTTGGCACGAAATTCTGGAACGGCTCTACTACCTGCCCATTGTGTTCGGGGCGCTTTCGTTCGGCTGGGTTGGCGGGCTGCTATCTGCGGCTTGCGCGGCCATTTGCTACACGCCGCATATTCTGTTGTCGTGGAATGGGTCGCCGGAGGTGATGGCCGCGAAGTACGCGGAGATGGTTGTCTTCGTAGCCGTAGGAGTGCTCACGGGGGCGTTGGCAGACCGCGAACGAAAACGTCGGCAGGAACTTCAGTCTACAGCCGACGAACTGCGGAAGACCCACGCGGAACTCGAAAGCAGCGTCGATCAGCTGAGACAGGCCGATCGCCTGTCTGCGATTGGTCAACTCGCCGCGAGTTTGGCACACGAGATTCGCAATCCCTTAGGAAGTATCGAGGGCGCAGTCGACATTTGCCAGAGGACCGTCAGCGAGGACAAGCGGCGCGAGTTCTTGGGAATCATCAAGAAGGAGGCCGGTCGACTCAATAGTCTTCTCACAAACCTCCTCGACTTCGCCCGAACGAGGACGCCCCGGATACAGCCCGTCGAGATCGGCGGCATCGTCAAAGCAGTGGTCAGTTTGGTTGCTCACAACGCTCAACAGCGCGGGATCCAACTTAGGAGCGACATTCCCTCGGACTTCCCGCCCGTGGAATGTGACGCCCAGCAGATTCAACAAGCCTTGCTGAATATTGCCCTCAACGCTCTCCAGACGACGCCCACCGGTGGAACGGTGTGGCTCTTTGCTGCCCGTCAGGACGAATGGGTCTTGCTGCGCGTGAAAGATGAGGGTGAGGGCATTCGCGAAGCTGATTTGAAGCGGATCTTTGACCCCTTCTACACCACCAAGGAAGGTGGAACAGGCTTAGGTCTAGCCGTCTCGTATCAGATCCTGATCCAGCATCGGGGACACATTCTGGCCGAGCGAAATGCTGGCCCTGGAATGACCTTTACCCTCACGTGGCCTCTACGCCAGGATGCTCTGTCTCGCTAGACTGCCTCATTTCAGGCACCCCTATGCCGCATCTCAGGCACGGCCGGGAATTTGGCGAATTGCATCCGTTGTTTGCGCTGTTTACGGCGACATAAACAAAGGCACGATACGTGCATGGTAGTACGTCGAAAGCGAACGCAAAAGCCTCGCCGTCCACGATTGATGGCCGCCTCAATGACCGTGTGGTCGAGATTGCTTCGCAGGATTTGAGTCAAGGAAAAGGAGATTCACAATGTCGAAGTTTCTGAATATGACACGTAACTTGGTCTTCCTGGCAACGGCAGCCTTCATGACCACCTCGATGGCCAATGCTCAATTGCTCAACAAAGCCCAACTGAAGGAATTGACGGCGACCGCGAAGACGGCGCAGGATCACGAGAAGCTCGCAAAGCACTTCGACGCCAAAGCCGCAGAATACGAGGCGGACGCGAAGGACTACGAGGAGTTGGCCGTGGTACACCGCAACAATGGCCACAGTTCCAAGCATCCCATGAGCGGCCTGACTGAAGAGCATTGCAAGTACTTCGCGGCAAAGGCACGGGACGCGGCGGGGGAAGCGCGAAAGGTTGCCGCAGATCATCGCGAGATGGCCAAGGCAGACCCAGCCAAGTAGGTCTCTCTTGGTCACCCAGGCGGCGCTGCCGATAGAGTTCGCACAGGTCTCTGTCGGCAGCACTGTGGCGTGTGCAACCGAGTTTGAACGGAAGAGAACAAGACCATGAACAAAAACGCTAAAACGTCACATGATGAGGCTCCTGGAACAACGACGTTCTCGTGCGACTCCCGGGAGGCGCAGCAGGTTTTCTTGGCCGGTACTTTCAACAATTGGAATCCGGAAGATATCCCGATGAAACACTTAGACGACGGCACTTGGTCGGTCGAACTCAGTCTGGAGCCCGGCAACTACGAATACAAGTTCGTTGTGGACGGAGTGTGGTGGGCTCCGCTTGGTGAAGGCTGTGTCACGAACCCATTCGGAACCCTGAACTGCACGATTGAGGTGCCAATGGCCGCTGTACCACGCCGAGCAGAGGCGGGCGCGTAGCCTTAGGAGTTCGAGTCAGGGAGGATTCTATGGAAGGCTTGGGATCACTGCTACTGTTTGCGGTGTTCTTCTACTTCATGATGCGATTCGGCTGTGGCGCCCACATGATTCACGGACACAGCGGTCACAGCGGCGCCAGCGCTCCGCAAGGTGAACGGAAGGATCCCGTATGCGGTATGGAGGTAGTGGAGGGCGAAGGCTATTCCAAGACGCACATGGGCCAACGGCTTCGGTTTTGCAGCAGGAAGTGCTTGGATAAGTTCGAGCTGAGTCCCGAGCGATACGTGACGCAGACAGGAGCCGCACGATGAGGCCGGGGCTTTCTTTCGCGGCCGTCGGGCACGCCAGTAGCCTGTTTCTGGCGATCACTTTCGCGATGTGTATTGCGTTTGACTTGTTGTTCCCGGCACACGCCATGTATCAGGCGTGGCAAAAGCTACTACCCGGATTTGAATGGATCAGCTGGAAGAGCTTTTTCATCGGTTTGGTGGAAAGCTACGGCTATGGATGGTACTTCACATTGATCTGGGTCCCTCTCTACAATTTCGTTGCTGGAAGAGGGAGGCCCGGAGTATAGTAGCCACGGTTGCCGAAATACCCGGTCATTCAAGCGATCAGGGAGCGCGGCTAGGCGCCAGATCCTACTCCTTCGGAATCCTGGTCCCGCCGCAGGCCGAACTTTTCCATCCGGTAGATCAATGTTTTCCGGCTGAGGTCCAGGAACTTCGCGGCCTTCGACTGATTCCAGTCGAATTGTCTAAGCGCCTTCAGGATGATCTCTCGCTCCAGATTCTCCAAACTGAAGCCGTCGGGGGGCAGTTTGAATTGGAAGAGACTACTTGAACCCGGTTCGCGCAGCAAGAAATCAGGCAGGTCCGTCAGCCGAATCACTTCTCCGTCCGCAAGAACCACAAGGCGCTCAATCACGTTTTCGAGCTCACGAACGTTGCCAGGCCATCTATAATCCGTGAACCGTGACACGAGTTCCTCCGACAGTCGCAGGCTCTGCCTAGCGTGCTTTTCGCAGGCGTTCTGGAAGAATTGCCGGACCAATTCTGGAATGTCATCCGGCCTCTCCCGAAGCGGGGGCAACTCCAGCGGGATAACCGACAACCGGTAATACAGGTCCTCGCGAAAGGTCTGGTCTTCGATCATCGCCTGGAGATTCCGGTGCGTGGCGGCGATGATCCGCACGTCGACTTTTTGCGGTCCGGTCGCACCGACTTTCTCGATCTCATTGTTTTGAACGAGCCGAAGTAGTTTGACTTGGAGCTCGGGAGGCATGTCGCCTATCTCATCCAGAAATAGCGTGCCGCCGCTGGCGGCCTCCACCTTGCCTGTCTTGTGAGTCACGGCCCCCGTGAAAGATCCTTTCATGTGTCCGAATAGCTCTGACTCCAGTAGATCCTTGGGAATCGCGCCGCAATTAATCGTTACGAACGGGCGGTCCTTCCGGCGGCCGTTGAAGTGAATGGCTCGAGCGATGAGTTCCTTGCCGGTGCCGGTTTCTCCCCGAATCAGTACAGTCGAGACAGTCTGAGCTGCCCGCGACGCCAAATCCAAAACTGCCAAGAGCCGTTTGGACCGTCCAAGGATCGATTCGAAGCCGTACTTCGCATCGAGCGTAGAACGAAGGCGTCGGATTTCGGCACGCAGATTGACATGCTCCAGCGCACGCTCAACTACCAGACGTAGCTCCTGAACTCCGACCGGCTTGGTCAGATAGTGATAAGCCCCCGCCTTCATCGCTTGGACTGCGGCTTCCACTGTGGCAAACGCGGTGAGCATGATGACGATGGTCTGCACTTCCCGCCGCGAGCTTGCCGCCTCGGGCTGTACGATATGATTCAAAATCTCCATGCCGCCCATCTTGGGCATTCTCATGTCCACCAAAACGATCTCCGGTTGGTGATGGTGAAATAATCTGAGCCCTTCTTCCGGATCAGTGGCGCCCAGCAACTCAACGCCTGGCTGCTTGAGCGCAGTCAGCACGAGTTCCAAGCCGGACGGCTCGTCATCGATCGCGAGGATTTTGATGGCGGTCATGGATTTGAGTGTGCCGATTGCGACCTCCTATTTCCGCGGATAGCGCTGGTACACCGAGGACCGCCCTTCGTCGTCGAAGATCATTACAGCGTAGGCCTCGCTACGTGTGGATTCCATGCCCGGAGATCCGACAGGCATTCCGGGAACCGCCAGCCCTTTCGCTTTCGGCCGCTCGCGCAGCAGGCGTTGGATATCACTCGCCGGAACGTGGCCTTCCAACGAGTACCCTTCCACAACGGCCGTGTGGCAGGACAGAAGGGCCTCGGGCACCCCATACTTGCGGCGGTAGACCACCGTCTCCGCCACATCTTGAACCGAGACCTGAAAGCCGTTAGCCCTTAGGTGCTGCACCCATTTGCTACAGCAACTGCAAGTTGGTGTTTTATAGACCTGCACTTGGGGACCAGCTGCGTTCAGTCGGATGGCGGCAGCCAAGGGCGCCGCCAAGATGGACCGAATAAATCGCTTTCGATTCATAACAGAGTTTCTCCTTTCCCTGAGGTTGGATGAAAGCACGAAGCGGATTTGGCGATTGTCTCCGCGCTTTCCCCAGCTTGAATTGGTGCGTTCACAATCTAATGTTTGTGGTCTCCTTCGGCCTTGCCCGCCGCCTTCGCGGGCGCCATGGTCATCATCACTTCCTTGGCCACCAGTTCGCCGGTGGCCAGTTTGGTGCCAATGACGCTGATCTTGTCGCCCTTCTTGAAATGATTCACGTCGACCGCGGCATCTCCCATCTCGAACTTCGTGTCCTTGTTGAGTGTTACCTTCATGTTGCCAGTGGCCGTCTTCATCACGACGTTATTGCCCGCAATCGAGATGATCTCGCCCTGGGTAGCGCTCCCCGTGTGCAACTTCTCGTCGTGTGCACTGAGCAGGGATACGCTCATCAGGCCGGCCAAAAGCAGCGTGGTTTGTACTCTACGAATGAACATAGTTTTTCTCCTTTTGTGTTGAGTAGATCGGAGCGGAGACTACGGATTTCCACCGGCTTCTCCACTTTGTCGTTGCGAAAGATTGGTTCCAGACAGATCGACGCCGCCCGTCAGCAGCAAACCTTGGATTTCTACGGATCTTTGCCAGACACTGGTCAACGCGTCCACGTAGGCATCTTGGAGCTGAAAGAGGTTTCTCTGAGCGATCAAGGCCTGCGGGTAGGCGGCCGCCATCTGACGGAAGTTATTTAGATAGAGTTCGTAAGCCTTCTGAGCTTTGGGCAGCACTTCTTGCCTGTATAGATCCGCGCGCATCAATGCCGTGCGGTACTCGCGGTAGACTTCCGCCAGTCGTGAGCGAAGCGCTAGTTTCGTACGATCCACTTCAAGTTTGGCTCTTTCAACGCCGGCGCGTGCGGCGGCCACATTGCCCTGGTTCCGATTGAAGATGGGGATCTGGATGCCAATGTCGAAGAATCCTTCGGGTCCCACGGGGCGACGTATCCCGCCATTAGTTACTTCGAGCAATTCCCGGTTGTAACGGACGCCGCCACTGACGATGAGATCCGGTATCGCTTCCTTCTTTGCCCGCGTGAGCGAAGTCTCGGCGCGATTGACGTCGATGCTGGCGGCACGCAACTCCGGACTATCGGCGTAGATGGCTTCCAGGGCTTGATCCACATCCAGTCGGGGAGCCGTCTCCAAGTCTCCACTCAGAGGCGCCGGCCGGAGTGACGGTTCATTCACAACGGCGGCCAGTTGACGCCACGTGCGCTCCTGACGGTTCACCGCGTCGGCAAGATCCAGTTGGATTCGTTGCGCTTCCACCTCGGCCGCGAGCAGATCCGGCTGATCTGCAGCGCCGACGTTGGCCAGTTCACCGGAAATCTTGACTGCTTCCGCGGCCAGCCGGGTGAGATTCGTTCGAACGCGAATGCGGTACTGATCGCTGAGCGCTTGGTAGTAGAGCGAGCGAACGGCATTCAGAACGCGCTGACGTTGGGCCTTGGCGGCTTCCTCCGTAATCGCCCGTTCCTGTTCGGCGACTTTACGGCTCAAGCCGAGCTTCCCCGCCGTCACAATTCGCTGTTGAAACCCGGCGCCGATTTCGCCGCCTCGAATGATCGGGCCACGAGCGATCTCTTCGCCAACTGCGGAAATGACTGGATTCGGATACAGTCCAGCTTGTCTGGCCAGCCCCGCTGCCGCGTCCACGTCGGTCTTCGCCTGTCCAATGGTTGGATTGCGCTCCAGGGCCATTTTCTCCAGTTCTCCGAGCGTGATCGCCTGAGAAGGAGTCTGCGCCATCGCCACGGCGGCGGTGATAAGAACTTCTGCGAGTCTAAAGAGTGTCTGTCTCATCCCGATGGCCCTTACCTACTTGCACCTCTGATGATCTTCACGTCATGCAGCGTGAAGTCGCCGTCGTAAACGGTAGCCGAGATCTGGTCGCCAGCCTTGATATTCTTCAGCGCTTCCGGCTTGTCTACCGAATACGCCATGGTCATGGCGCCCATCCAGCCCTCAACTATTCCGTGATTCACGGTGAGTTTACCCGTGCTCTCGCTAACCGCTTGCACCTGCCCCAGCAATACATGGCTCGACGGCTTCGCTTCAGTAGCCGTTTGATTCTGCGGCATCATTGCCATGATTTCGTCGAACTTCTCCGGCGGCAACACTCGAACCAAGGTCATCATGCCCATCATTCCGCCCGTCCAGCCGGGTCGTAGTCCGAACGTTTCCGGCTTGTTCTTGTACATCTCGTCCATCACCATCCACATGTCCTGCGGGTAACCGGCGACCTTCTTCTTCTCCGGGTCGTCCTTGGGATACATCGTGGTGAGAGCGTCCTCGGGCTGGCCCTGATGACCTTCGTGGCCAGTGGGTTCCGGTGGTGGCTGGCTCGGAGCAAGTTCCCGCAGGATTGCACTGACGTCGGTCACGGAGGGGCCAATCGCATTTGATGTCAGCCGCTCGCGGTCCGCACTCACTCCGAGGCCCCGGCCCAGGACCGGACCGAGATCGTCTGACAGAGCATTGCTTCGAAGAATTATCCCCATTCCTTCCTGCATCCCGCCCCCGGTCTGGAGCCCGTGTCCCATGCTCATCACCGGACCAACCATCGACGCCATCTGGTTCATGTTGTGGTGCGGCATGTGGCAGTGAAACATCCAATCGCCGGGGTACTTGGCGACGAACTCAACGTCTCTCGCCTGCGCCACGCCAACGATCACCGTGTTCCCGGGAGCCCAGGTACTCTCGGGCTGCCGCCCGCCTTCCGATCCCGTTACTACAAACTGCGTACCGTGAAGGTGCATGGGGTGATGATCCATCCCTAAGTTGACCAAACGGATCCGCACCCGCTCCCCAAGCTTCACAAGCATGGGAGTTGTAGCCGGTCCGGTCTTGCCGTTCATCGAGAGCCAGTTAAACTCCATGGAAAGCGTGTTCGGCACGTTGTTGTTCGGTAGGAGCGCCCACCCCTGCAATACAAACGCGAAATCGCGATCAACCTTAGGCTGGTGGGGCTGTTTGGGGTGGATGATGAACAAGCCGATCATGCCCATCATTTCCTGCATGGGCATATGTGAATGATAGAAGTACGTTCCGTTTTGGTTCAGAGTGAACTCGTACACGAAGCGTCCACCCGGCATGATGGGGTCTTGTGTAACCCCAGGAACACCGTCCATCCCGATAGGAACTTCCAGACCGTGCCAATGCGGCGCGGTTGGTTCCGGAAGGTGGTTGTCGAAGATAATCCGGACTCGATCACCCTCCTGAACCTCTATCGTCAGCCCAGGCACGCTCCCGTTGTATCCCCATGCGGTGAGGGGCCGCTCAGGGACAAGTTTGGTGGTTACGACCTCCGCGATCAAGTTGAATTCCTTGACGCCGTCCACCAACTTGTACGGCAAACGGCCCAGGTCCGGTGTGAGAACTGGAAGAAATGGCTCTACGGTGGACGAATCGGTTGCAGCTGCGGGAGCGGCCGGCGGGGCGGCGTGTTGCGAGTGATCCATGCCCGGCATGGCTGGCATGCCATTCGCGGGCTTTGGACTCGCTGGTCTTACTTGCGCGGATAGCGACTTCACCCCCGCTGCCATGGCCGCGCTCATGGTTGCTAGGCGCGCGAAAAAATTCCGTCTATTGGTATCCATAAAAGTTCCTCTTAATGGCCAGCTTCCGATTCAACGGGCATGTGATTCACCTCGGTCATGAAATCTAGTTCCAACGGCGTGAGGGCCGGAAGATGGCGGATGAACAGCACCAGCTTCCAGTTGTCTTCATCGCTTCCACCCCAACCGGGCATTCCCGTGAAGCGAATACCATTCTTGATGATGTAGAACAGTTCGCCGTCTGACAGTGTTTGTGTGCCTGGCGTCCTCATGTCAGGTGCGGGCGGATACAATCCGGCATTGATCTGGGTCTTTCCGTCGCCGCGATTTCCGTGACAGGTCGCACAGTGATCCGCGAAATGATCCCTCGCTTCCGCGACGGCGAGAGGGGTCGCCTCAATCGGGTTCTTCAGCTTTGTCGCGCCTGGTTCGCCGGCAAGTCGACGCGCATGCCTCGCGAGGAACACCTCGTAGGCGGCCGGTTTCTCTCTCGCGCTGAATCCATGGGAACGAATATTCCAGATTCCCCATGCGAGCCCCAGAGCCACAGCCAGAACGACCGCGGTGACGCCGATTTTAAGACTACGCATCAAAAACCTCCAGCTCAACGTGCTTCTTTGCCGCGGCTAGACGCACGTCTGCGCCGCGAGCATTGAGACAAAATGGGAACTGGAGGTCTAGACTCTAAGGATTGTTCGCGAGGCTGAGGCTGGCGAACAAGGCGGAGACCGATCCGAAGCCGAATCGACCAGGATAGGAGCCTCAGGAAGAGTCTCCGCGAGGTTGACCGCGACCAACGCCACCATGCTCAGATCGGCATGGATGGACGCCGCTTGCGGACCTGATTCACTGACGAATAATTGATGACCGCAAGTGGAAGCGTCATCGTGATCCGCAGGCGGAGCCTGATCTGGCGAGGTCTTGTGATGGCAATCCTCGACTGGAGTGGTTCGGCGCTGGGAGGATTGATCGCACGGCAAAACGCCGCATGCCGCGATGCATTGCGCACTCGCAGCCAATACGACCCCTACCATCAGGATGGCAATCTTGCCCATGCGCATCTCCACCTAGACTGTAACACAGGGAATCAATGGCAGCAGCAATTCGATCGAGCGGGCTGCGCGAGGGCCTCGTCAGCCTTTGCTGGTAACAACTTCTCGGCAACCGCAGTATCGAAGACCCCGCCTTGCTGGGTCAACTCTTTCGGCTCTTGTTCACTCGATCCCGTTGGAAGTTACATTTACGATTTTCGTCATTTGAAGCTCTCACTTTCGAGGGCTAACCTTTGCCCTTCGCTATTGCTGACGGGTATGGTTCAAAAACCTTACAGCTCGAAAAAGTGAGCTACTTCTTGGGTTTGGCTTTGCATCTGCAATCCAGGCAACCGTGGGTCGCGCAGATTCCGCAAGTCGCTGTCACCTGCTTCCGGAGCGCTTCCCGCGCACGATGGACGCGAACGGCCGCATTGTTTGGCGTGATCTGAGCTTGATCGGCGAGTTCGGCCAAGCTGTGCTCCTGAAGGTCAACCGTGTTCAGAGCTTGTTGGTATTCCGGCTTAAGCGTTTCGAGCAGACCAGAAACACAACTGCAGATCTCGCCTTTGAACGATACATCCGGCTCCTGATGCGCCCGCATCTCATGGACCAGTTGATCGAGCGCGTTCTGCGAAGAGCCCTTGCTCCGGTAATGGTCGATGACCGCATTGCGGAGTACGCGGTAAAACCAAGCGACGATGGTTTCCTCGTCCCGCACGGATCCGCCCTTTTCGATACCCTTTACAAACGCAGTCTGAAGGATGTCTTCTGCCGACTCGTCGGAACCGACTCGCTTGCGAAGAAAGGCCAAGAACTGCTGCCTGCTGGCGACCAGCCGGTCCAGACCTTGTTGGGATAGGCCGCTCGGCTCGGGCGTGGACATAATCCCCAACCTAGCACGTCTCGGCGATTACTAACCTCTCTTGTCCAGCCGAACTCCCCGGAGCCGCAGGGCGTTGGCGACGACGGATACCGAGCTAAAACTCATCGCCGCCGCAGCAATCATCGGGCTCAGCAGAAGGCCGAAAACCGGATATAGCACCCCAGCAGCTATCGGCACTCCGAGCGCGTTGTAGACGAACGCAAAGAAGAGGTTCTGGCGAATATTGCTCATGGTGGCCTGGCTCAACAGACGAGCTCGCGCGATGCCACGTAGGTCGCCTTTCACCAAAGTCACGCTCGCGCTTTGCATGGCAACGTCGGTGCCAGTACCCATGGCGATACCGACCTGTGCCTGGGCCAGCGCCGGGGCATCGTTGATACCGTCTCCAGCCATCGCTACGAACCGGCCGGCAGCTTGAAGTTCCTGGACTTTAGCCCTCTTGTCCTGCGGCAGAACTTCTGCGACCACGTCATCGATTTTCAGCCTCGCTGCTACCGCCATGGCCGTGGTTTTGCTGTCACCGGTAAGCATCACTACCCGAATTCCCTCGGCGTGGAGGCCCTGAATCGCTTCTGGCGTGGTCGCCTTGATCGGGTCCGCGACCCCAATCAGAGCCGCAAACTTGCCCTCGGCGCTTAGGTACATCACTGTTTGACCGTCCGCCCGCATCGCCTCGGCGTCCCGAAGACTTGCCCCGACATCCGCGCCGGAGGCTTCCATCAGTTTTTGATTGCCGAGAGAGATCTTGGCGCCGTCAACCAAGGCTTCCACGCCCTGTCCGGTGATGGACTTGAATGCGTCCGCCGAACCGAATCCGATGCCTCGCTCCGTGGCGCCGGAAACGATGGCCGCCGCGAGTGGATGTTCGCTGGCTCGTTCCAAGGTTCCTGCCCAGCGAAGTACTTGAGCTTCGTCATAGCCCGGCGCGGGCTTCACGCTTACAAGCTTGGGTTTACCCTCAGTGAGAGTTCCCGTCTTGTCAACAATCAGCGTATCCACCTTGCGGAGAGACTCGATCGCCTCGGCATTTTTGAAAAGCACGCCCATCGTCGCGCCTTTACCCATGGCGACCATGATGGACATCGGAGTCGCCAGTCCGAGCGCGCAAGGGCACGCGATGATTAAGACAGCGACGGCATTGATCAAGGCGTGAGCCATTCTAGGCTCAGGTCCCCACAGGGCCCACACAATGAACGTGATTAGAGCGATCGCCATGACGATCGGGACGAAGTATCCCGCGACTTGGTCCGCTAGCTTCTGGATGGGCGCGCGGCTTCGTTGCGCTTGCGAAACCATTTGAACGATTTGGGCTAACAACGTATCCGAACCGACACGTTCGGCGCTCATGATCAATGATCCTGTTCCATTTACAGTCGCGCCGGTCACTCGGTCGCCCGCGTGCTTCTCGACAGGAATCGGTTCGCCAGTCACCATGGACTCGTCTACTGCGCTAATGCCCTCCAGAACCACTCCATCAACGGGGACCTTTTCACCGGGACGTACTCTCAACCGGTTGCCGACCTTGACCTGTTCGAGAGGTACGTCCACCTCGGCACCGCCTTCCTGGATGAGACGAGCGGTCTTTGGCGCCAAGCCCAGCAGCGCCTTGATTGCCGCCCCAGTTTGGCTACGCGCCCGAAGTTCCAGGACTTGCCCAAGGAGAACGAGAGTGACGATGACTGCCGCAGCTTCGAAATAGACCGAAATGCGGCCTGAATGGTCAGCGAACGACGGTGGAAATATGTGAGGGAACAGCACCGCGACGACGCTGTAGAGATAGGCAGCGCCAACTCCCAGGCCAATAAGAGAGAACATATTCAGGCTACGGTTGACGATCGATTGCCAAGCCCGCACAAAGAACGGCCATCCTCCCCATAGGACAACGGGAGTCGCGAGTAACGCTTCAAAAATCGTGCGAGTCTGCGGCGAGGCAATTCGGCCCAGTCCGGGAATGGACTCACCCATCGCCGAGATCAGCACGGGAAGGCTGAGCGCGGCAGAAACCCAGAATCGCCTGCGCATATCTACCAGTTCGGTGTTCTCGCCCTCGTCGGCCGTAATCGTTTTAGGTTCCAGCGCCATCCCACAGATCGGACAGTTGCCCGGTGCATTCCGGACGATCTCCGGATGCATGGGGCAGGTATATTCTACGGATGCCTCTTTCTGCGGTGATACTTTCGGTGTGTCGACGTACTTCGCTGGGTCGGCCTCGAGCTTGGACAAACAGTCCCTGCTGCAAAAATAGTACGTCCGACCTTGGTGCTCGGCGTGTCCAACGGCCGAATGCGGATCTATGTCCATCCCGCAAACCGGGTCTTTCACAATCGCACCGGCAGCATTCTCTATGCGATCTAGCGTATCTTTGCGCATGGTTTTCCTTGGCAAATAATAGATTCCGGAAGGAGCAGCATCCGTTCCTTCTCTGTACCCCGCTGACGGACGGTTCTTCCCAACCTTACACTTGTGGGTCCAGCAAGGTAAGGCCGACACGCGGCAAACCGCCTTGGCTATCATGCGTTCTTCATCAATGCGAATTGCGCTGACCGCAACGGCGTGCGAGTTCCCCGGTAAGGAGGTCATGAAACACCCGTGAAAGCCGTTACTGCGAACGCCCGCCGCCTCGTAGCATCGCGGAATCGGCAGCAAACTGGCACCCGCTGCATGGCGCGGTCGGTGCGTGTCAACGACTTTGAGACACTCCGATATTGAGTTTAGTGAGTATCGGCGTTTGAGTTTTGCGGTTTGTTGATCCACACCTCCTTGGGAAGATTGGGCGGGGTGGGCGGACGCCGGACAAAGCGCTCGGGATGAGCGGCGTAGGCGAGGTCGAGAGTCTTCTGCCGGTTTTCGCGGACGGCCCTGGCCAGGCCATGATGGATCATGGCGGGCGTCATCATGCCGATCCCGGAATGTCGATGCTCGTCGTTGTACCAGGGGAAGAAGGTTTGGCAGAAGGCGCGGCTGTCTTGAATGCAACCGAAGCGATCCGGGAACTCGGGGCGGTATTTCATGGTTCGGAACTGGCTTTCCGAATACGGATTGTCGTTGGACGTGTAGGGCCGGCTGTGGGTTTTGGTCACGCTCAGATCGGCCAACAGCAAAGCTACCGGTTTGGATCGCATGGCGGATCCGCGGTCGGCATGGAGCCCGAGCTGGTCCGGCTGGATATTCTGTTTTTCACAAGTTTCCTCAATGAGCTTCTTGGCCAGTTCGGCCCCTTCCCGAGGTGCCACCATCCAGCCGACGACGTAGCGGCTGAAGACATCGAGGATGACGTAGAGGTAAAAATAGGTCCACTTGGCTGGGCCGCGCAGCTTGGTGATGTCCCAACTCCAGAGTTGATTCGGGGCGGTGGCCAACAGTTCCGGCTTCTGATAAGCCGGATGCTTGAGTTGATCGCGGCGTTCGCGTGTTGCTCCATCCTCTTCCAAAATCCGGTACATGGTTCGAGCCGAGCAAAGATATTGGCCTTCATCGAGCAAAGCCGCATGGATGGCTGCCGGGGCGCAGTCCTGGAAGCGCTCGGAGTTCAGCAGGGCGCGAACCGATTGGCGTTCGTCTGAATCCAAAGCGCGGGCCGGAATGGGTCGGGCCGCCGGCGTCGAAAGCTGGATGGATGGGGCCGGCCCGAGCAGCGGGCGCTGTCGATAGAACGAAGCCCGAGCCACTCCGAGCACGTCACAGGCAGACTCGATGCCGATCGTCGAGGAGAGTTGCAGAACGGCGTCCATCAAGCCTTCTCCTCCGGCTCGGCGGTCAGGATCGGGCGACCCAACAATGCGGCCACTTTTTTTTGAATATCGATGACGATCTCGGCCTTGCGCAGTGCCTCTTTAAATTGCAGAGCCTCCCGGCGCAACTGCTGGTTTTCTTCGGCGACGGGATCCTGCTTGGACTTGGGGCCGCGTTTCTGGGGCGCCAAAGCCTGGAGGACAACGGCATCACGCTCGCGGCGCCAAGTCGTCAATAGGGAGGAGTACAAACCTTCCCGACGGAGAAGGGCGCCCACCCCACCGGTGCCTTTCGCTCGGTCGGCATCGGCCAGAATCCGTTGTTTGTATTCAGCGGTAAACTGGCGGCGCTTGGCCTGGGCGACGACCTCGGGATCGGGGCGGGTCTTCGGGGTGGCGCCGGAACGGGAGCGGGACCTACATGCTTGTTCACGTTGTTCACAAGAGAATCCTTCTCGCCCTACACAGTAATTAGGAAACGAGGAGTGTCTCATGTATGTTGGCACGGAGGGGGTGACACGCGGGGTCAACCGTCATCTGAAGCAATGTTGGATGGCATTGGCGGAATGCCTCTCGCAGATCTCAAGTGCGGGTGTTATCCGCAGCAGCCTCCAGATTTGTCCTCCGCATTGGCGCCGGTGGGCGCGGACAGAAACTTTTGCCGACAGTGGTCGCTGCAAAAGTAGAACGTCTTTCCATCGCGTTCGGCGTGGAGAGCGGTTGCTTCGTCGACGTTCATTCCGCAGATGGGGTCTTTGGTCACGAGGGTCGTCTCTTTCATGGTTATGTTTCCTTCTCGGTTGTTGTTGTCACTGCGTTTTGCTTCCGGTCTTCAAGTTGATTCGAGTTAAGCGACTGGTCTTATTCCCGTTCCTAACAGATTGGTCATTTCGTGGCTTCAGGCTGAGGCTCGGCCTTTAATCTCAGCAGTCGCGCGTTGATGGCCACGATCACCGTGCTTGCGGACATCAGCACCGCACCCAGGGCGGGAGTGAGTAGCAGGCCCCACGCGTAAAGCGCTCCGGCCGCCAGAGGAATAGCGACGACGTTGTAGCCCGTGGCCCAGAGAAGGTTCTGAATCATTTTTTGATACGTGGCGCGAGAAAGCTGCACGATGGCCACGACATCCAGCGGATTGCTCCGCACCAGAATAATGTCGGCGGTCTCGACCGCTACATCGGAACCGGCTCCAATGGCGATGCCCACATCAGCCTGTGCCAGCGCCGGGGCATCGTTCACACCGTCGCCAGTCATGGCTACAAGCACGCCCCGTGATTGGACCTCTTTCACTTTGGCGGCTTTGTCCTGGGGCAGGACTTCGGCGAAGTATTCATCCAAACCGACTTGGTCCGAGACCCATTTGGCCGTCGCTTTGTTATCGCCGGTGAGCATCATGCAGCGGATGTTCAACGCCTTAAGCGCATCGATGGCTTGCTTCGCCTCTGGCCGGACGATGTCGGCCAGAGCAATCGCGCCTTTCAAGTTCCCGTCAACGAGGACAAAAACGACCGTCTTGCCTTGGGCTTGCAGTGGTTCGATACGCTTGTCGATGAGATCGATGTTCTGTTCACGTAAGAAGCCCGGGCTCACAACCTTGACCTCTTTGCCCTCGACCCTTCCTTCGGCGCCTTTGCCCGGAATGCCTCTAAAGTTCTCGACGGGCAGCTTATTTTCCGAAGCGGCGGCAATAGCCTTGGCGATGGGATGTTCGGAATTCGCGTCGACGGAGGCCGCGTACTGGCGCAGCGTGTCTTCGTCGATGTCCTGCGAAAGTACCAGTGTGTCGGTCACGCCAAAGCGACCCTCGGTAAGCGTGCCGGTCTTATCAAAAATGATGGCCCGCAGTTTTCGGGCGGATTCGAAAGAAACGCGATTACGAATCAGCAGGCCGTGTTTCGCGGCCAGCGCCGTGGAGACGGCCACCACCAGCGGCACGGCGAGGCCTAAGGCGTGCGGGCAAGCGATGACCATGACGGTGACGGTGCGTTCGATGGCAAACGCGAACTCCTTGCCCATGAGAACCTGCCAGATAACGAAGGTGATCACGCCGCCCCCCAAGGCGACAATGGTGAGCCACAGCGCTGCGGTGTTCGCGAGGTCCTGGGTCTTCGACTTGCTTTCCTGGGCCTGTTTGACGAGATCAATGACCTGCGACAGAAATGACTCCTTACCGGTGCCTTTGACCTCAATGGTCAACGAACCTTCCCCGTTGATGGCCCCGCCGATGACCTTGCCGCCGCTCTTCTTGGCAACGGGAGAGGATTCCCCGGTGAGCATCGCCTCATCGACCGAACTCTCGCCGGACACGATGACACCGTCCGCGGGAATCTTTTCACCGGGCTTGATCAGGACTTTGTCATCCACCGCCAGTTCGTTCAGCGGCACGTCCTTCACGCTGCCGTCAGCCATGAGCTTATGCGCGTCGGAAGGCATGAGTTTGGCCAGCTCTTCTAAAGCCCGCGAAGCGCCCATCACGGACTTCATTTCAATCCAATGCCCGAGCAACATAATGTCGATCAGCGACGCAAGTTCCCAGAAGAACATCTTGCCGGTCAGGCCGAATACAACGGCACTGCTGTAAAGATATGCCGTGACGATCGCGACGGAGATGAGCGTCATCATCCCGGGACGGCGGGACTTGAGTTCCTCGAAAAACCCTTTGAGAAACGGCCAGCCGCCATACCAAAAGACCGCGGAAGAAAAACCGAACAACACGTAGACGTCGCCCGGGAAACGAATGGCTTCTCGCAATCCCACCAGCGTTTGAAGCATCGGCGAGAGGACGAGAATCGGCAGGGTCACGATCAGGGAGATCCAGAACCGTTTCCGGAAATCCGCCGCCATATGAGCATGGTGGTCGTGATGTTCGGTTCCGGCGTGCGCGCTTGGCGCCGATTTGCCCTCCTGGCCGTCACTTGCGAGAGCGGTGCCTGCGGCGGCAGGTGCGACTGCGGAAGCTTTCGGCGCGCCGTGTACGGGTGTTGGAGGCTGCGAGCCCGCGGCGTGGCCCTCGTGGCCATCGACTGTGGGAGTGGCGGGCGTGGGAGCGGCGTCCGCGGCGGGTTTCGGCGCAGCGGGTCTGGGGGTTGTAGGTGGTGTGCCCGGTGCTGTGCGGCCTTCGTGACCGTCTCCCGCCGAAGTGGTGGTGGGCGCGGCGGACTCATACCCGCTCTGACGCACGGCAGACTTGATATCGGCGATCTCGAGTCGGGTTTCGTCGTAGCGCACAGTGGCGCTTCCCGCAGCGTAATTCACTGTGACGCTTTCGACACCCGGCACCTTGCTAATCCGCTTTTCCACTTCGTCCACGCTCCATACCGACAGCATGGCATGCACTTCAATAACGCTCGTTTTCATCGCGCCTCCTTGGCGATTGTCCTATTTGAAATGTACTGTTAGATCGCCGATTGGCAGGCTCGCTGTTTTCGAGGCTTGAGATTTGGTATGCGAAAACGCTTTTGGGGTCTGTACGGACAGATGAGGCACTCCACTAATTTCCTTTAGGCATCTTATGTTTGACGGGAAGCTCTTTATCGTCCGCTCCTTCTTCCGAAACCATTTCGCACACTGCCGAAACGGTCGATGCACCGGCACGCCAAACCCATCCCACAGGGAGAAAGCGATCTGTCTGGTTTGTGATTTCTTCCAATGGTTGGAAGGACACTTCCAAACCAGATTCCACCTGCATGATTTCATCGGGAAGTCCCTGGAATTCACCAGTGTGTTCGTCATGCATGTGGGGCATGAAAATGCCTAGTCTGTATTTAGCTAGTCTGCGAAGCATTTCCTGGACTTCTGGAAGATGAATTGCCTCCTGGGCTGTTCTCAACGCTTGTGGCAAACCAGACTCGCTTCTGTGTGAAACATTCACTACCGTCATGATGTTCTCCCGTTTAGATGCTATTGGCTCATTTTCGAAGGGGCTACGTCGGGAGCCAAGTGTATTTTGTTTTGGAGGTAGCCCCAACCTCGTTAAAGCAACTGCGCAAGACGAGTGTCATCTTAACTTTTGTCTTTAGTGTGTTGTTGGTGGCCTGCAGTAGCGGCGGGCGCGGCGGCAGGGGCGTCCGTGACTGATTTCGGCGCAGCGGATGCGGGTGCGGCAGGCGGCGCCGCCTGGGAAGGTTTCGGTGTTGTTGACAGCGCCGATTCGTCTTGTTGTACGGAGCCGGCGGAAGAGGCACCCGCAGTAGCAGGTGCGACCGAGGGAGTTTTCAGCGCAGCACGTGCGGGGGTTTCAGGCGGTGCGCCCGGTGCTGTGTGGCCTCCCTGACCGTCGCCCGCCGAAGTGGCGGCGGGCGCGGCGGACTCATAGCCGCTTTGGCGCACGGCCGACTTGATATCGGCCATCCTGAGGCGGGTTTCGTCGTAGCGCACCGTGGCGCTTCCCGCAGCGTAATTCACCGTAACGCTTTCGACACCCGGCACCTTGCCAATCCGTTTTTCCACATCGTCCACGCTCAATACCGACAGCATGTCGTGAACTTCAATAACGCTCGTTTTCATCGCACCTCCTTGGTGGTCTCCATACTCAAAACGTCGCTGTGATAGCGGTAGCCAAGCTTCGAGCGTCCACTGCCACCCCTTTCAGTCAGATGCCGCCTCTTTCATGATTTTCACAATCGTGTCCTCCACCTCCTGCGCCACCACTTTAAGTTGCGGTGCGTTGAACATCGCCAGGAGAGTGCTTGGTTTCAAAGTGGCCAGAATGGTTTTACCGCCCTCCTCGTAAATGGAGATCCGGCATGGTAGCGCGGTGGAGACGCTCATATTCTGGTCGAGAACCTTCTTTGCCTGTTGCGGCTGACAGACCTCGAAGATCAGACATTCGCGTTCGAACTCCACACCCTTCTTCGCCATGGTCTCCTTGAGGTCATGGACTTGCATAACGCCAAAGTGATTGGCCTGGACGGCAGCTTGCAATGCAGCCGCAGCCTCGATAACGGTCTTGTTCGTGGACATTTTGACGAGCATAGGTTCGCTTTCCTGGCTAACCGTTCGCTGCACGGGCGGAACGGGAACGCACCGTCATTTTTTGGACACCTTGTTGATCGCGACAACCAGCAGGACGACCAACAGTACGCCAATCACAGTCCAAAGCCACATCCCTCCGCCCATCCAGCCGTGTGTTCCGTCCATCCAACCGCGGTTCATCGAGTGCCTTTCGTCGCGCTGCGCCGGGGTTCAGCAATCACTTATGCGCTTCATGTTCTTTGTGGGCATCCCCGCTGTCGTTCTTACTCTTCATGCCCTGCATCATTGGACACGCCGCCATGGATTCCTGGCCCATCTGCATGTGTTGCATCATGTGCTGCATCATCTCCTCCTCCATCGCGGCCTTTCGCGCATCCATGGTGATCCTCTGCTCCACCATACGAGTGAGGATGGCGGCCATCAGCCCCATCTTCCTGTTCTCCGGAGCGCGGTTCATCTCGGCAAGTTGCTGGGTGAGTCGGGCGTCTTGAGCCTTGATGTCTTCCGCCAGTGTTTTCTTGTGAGCCATCATTTCCTGGCAGCGCTCCATCATTTTGACTTTCGCCATGCCTTTCCCCTCCGCAGGCTCGGGGGACTGCGCGTGGACGGGCGTCCAGATGGCCAGGGCCAAGGTCAAGGCAAGGCTTGAAAGGATGACTGAGTTCCTATTCGTTTTGGTTTTCATGTTCTATTTCCTTCTTTCTGTCATTCGGTATTGCTCGCTGTTCGCGTCGGCTGTCAGCGAGTCAACCGCTGTTGCCCGACCCCGGCGCCTAACTTAAGCGCTGCTCTTGGAAAGAGAAGACTTGTGTTCGGTCCCGTGTAGCCAATATGGCGGCCGGCCGTAGTGAGCGTAGAGCCGGTTTTCATACTCTCGAGTGATCGGCATGGACTCGACGTACTCCGGGGCGGCCTTAATGGCTTCCCGCGAAAGACCGGCGTAAACTTTCGAATCCTCCCAACTCACCCGTTCAATCCACGCGGGTGAAACCAGTACCTCCTTGCCCGGCCACCAATTCCGCGTGGCCACCTCGATGTAGCGGATGGCCCAAGCTTCATCGTCCACAAGAAACCCGTCCACATGGCCGATTTCACCATCAGCCGCTCCAATGGAATAGCCAGTGACGGCTTCGGTACTGCGCAGATGCGAATCCGCCGACTCTCTCCGGATCCTGTCAGCCACCGCTTCTGCGGAAGCAGTTGGTGGAATCGCCAAACCCGCCGGGTATAACGCTGAGCCGCCCCAATATGTGGGATATCCGTAGTACCCGAGGAACGCGGCCTCGTGCTGTCGCGAGACGGGTTGATGCGTGTCGATGTCGGGGCTATCCTCAACCTGCTTTTTCGTTAGCGCCACATCCAGTCGCGTAGCTTGCCAGTCCGTATGGACAACGGAAAGGGGCGAGATCAGCACGCGCCGGCCGCCAAGCCAGCCGCCGGTTTCTACCGTGAGGTACCGGATGGCCCATGTCTGGTCGTCGAAATACAGCTGATCGACAGTTCCAAGCTCGCCATCCGTGGCTCGGATCGCAAAACCTTTCAGCTTGGCGGTCTTCATTAGCATCGTCTTCGCCCTCCTTTGGAATTTACATCCGCTCCTCGATCCGGCAGCGACTATTGGTCTACGAGTGCACGCGTAGCACCAACCTGCGCCCCGTCACCCCATCCAGTTCACGCCGCTGGGTTTGCGAGAGCGATCATCCGGCAATCTCCCCCCTATGGCGAGGGTGGGGATAACCGTTGATGGTCACGTGGTAGGGGCGATAGTCAACTCGAAGGCTCAGAATCCCGCGCGAAGCCCGAGACGTCGCGCTGCCCTAAAGACGCCCGAGTGTCTTATTTCAGGCATGCTTGCCTCATTTGAGGCACGCCACCGGTTTTTGCAGCGACAGCAACACCCCTTGAGGACCGGATCACGCCGGTTTCAGCGTGACGGTCCCTCGATTGCTAAAGAGGAACGTGGAAGTTGGTGATCGTAGCCCGTTTGGTTCTCACAACATCTTTGCTGGCGCTCGATAAGGAGCCCCCAAGCGTTTGGGCCAAGCTGCGCAATGTGCGCGGAGACTCGAGGACGAAGGAGTAGAGAAATTCAACAAGCCGTTCGACAAGCTGATGGCGACCTTGGCGCAAACGTCACCACGGCATTTGAAGAGAGAGTCATGAAGGTAAGTCCACTTGCAGGCAAGGCGGCCGAAGCTCGGATGCTGGTGAACGTACCCAGACTCGTCACGGCCTACTATACGGAGAAGCCTGACCCTTCAGTGCCCGAGCAACGGGTTGACTTCGGCACATCAGGACATCGTGGTTCCGCATTCGACAAAGCTTTCAATGAAGGGCACATCCTCGCCATCAGTCAGGCCATTTGCATGTACCGGGAGCAGAAGAAAATCGATGGCCCGTTGTTTCTCGGCATGGACACGCATGCCCTTTCCGTGCCGGCTCTTGCCAGCGCGCTTGAAGTTCTGGCGGCTAACGGAGTGGAAGTCCTGCTCGCGCAGGGGGATGAATATACCCCAACCCCTGCTGTTTCCCACGCGATTCTCACGTACAACCGTGGGCGCAAGGCGGGACTCGCTGACGGTATTGTGATCACACCCTCACACAATCCACCCGGCGATGGCGGCTTCAAATACAACCCTCAAAACGGCGGACCGGCGGAATCCGCCGTCACCAATTGGATCGGGGCAAAGGCGAACGAGCTTCTCGAAACTGGCCTTCTCGGCTTGAAGAGGATTCCTTGCGAGAGAGCGCTTCGCGCCTCCACGACGCACCGGCACGACTACCTCGACGCCTATACCAGGGACCTCCGCAATGTGATCGACATGGATGCCATTCGTGGCGCCAAGATCAGCCTCGGAGTGGATCCTCTCGGCGGCGCCGGGGTCCACTATTGGGGGCCGATTGCCGAGCGGTATGGGTTGAACCTCACGGTGGTGAATGAGGCGGTCGATCCGACTTTCCGATTTATGACCGTGGATTGGGACGGCCAGATCCGCATGGACCCATCCTCACCTTATGCGATGCAGAGGTTAATCGGTCTGAAGGATCGCTTCGAGATCGCCTTCGCCTGCGATACCGACCACGACCGGCACGGGATTGTCACCAAGAGCGAGGGGTTGCTTGCTCCCAATCACTACCTTTCGGTCGCCGTTTTCTACCTCTTCCAACACCGGCCGAAATGGCGCAAGGAGGCGGCTATAGGCAAAACGGTGGTGAGCAGCCAGATGATCGATCGCGTCACCGCGAAGCTTGGCCGGAAGCTCTACGAGGCCCCGGTCGGATTCAAGTGGTTCGTCGATGGCCTGCTCGACGGCTCACTTGGCTTCGCCGGTGAGGAGAGCGCGGGTGCGTCTTTGGTCCGCCTGGATGGCAGCGTGTGGACCACGGACAAGGACGGAATCGTCCCGGCATTGCTTGCCGCGGAGATCACGGCGCGGATGGACCGCGATCCGGGCGAGATCTACCGGGAACTCACGCGCGAGTTCGGTGAGCCGCTTTACGACCGCGTTGAGGCGCCGGCCACCCCAGAGCAAAAGGAATTATTGGAGAGACTCTCGCCGCAGCAGGTTCGGCTCGCGGACTTGGCTGGCGAAGAAATCCAGACCGTCCTCACCCACGCGCCAGGCAACGGCGCTCCCATCGGCGGGTTGAAGGTGGTGGCGGAGAGCGGATGGTTCGCGGCGCGTCCGTCAGGGACTGAGGATATCTACAAGATTTATGCGGAGAGCTTCCTGGGAGCGGATCATTTGCGCCGCATCCTCGATGAGGCGCAGATGATCGTCAACGACGCGCTTGCGGCCGCCGGACAAGGCCCTGAGGAAAGAGCATGAACGAACCGGAAAACGTGCTTGGTGTCGCGCTGCCGTCCGACGCCGCCACCCTTACGGCCGAGTCTATCTTGGCGCCGGCAAAACCGGGTGAAACCATGAGCAGCGGGACACTAACCGTCAATGCCGAACTGGAAAAGCTGCAGCGCGAAACATTCGGTTACTTTTTGCACGAGACAAATCCGGCCAACGGGCTGGTGATCGACAAGACAGCGCCGGATTGGCCGTCCAGCATTGCCGCCACCGGGTTAGCGTTAGCCTGCTACCCGGTAAGTGTCGAACGGGGATTCATGTCGCGGGCCGCGGCGGTACAACGAACGCTGACGACGCTGCGTTTTTTCTGGAACAGCCCACAAGGCCCCGAACCAGACGCGACCGGCTACCGGGGATTTTACTATCATTTTCTCGACATGCAGACCGGCCGCCGCGCCGGGCGATGCGAGCTGTCAACAGTAGACAGCGCGTTTCTGCTGGCGGGCGCGTTGACAGCGGGAATGTATTTTGCCGCCGATACGCCGGACGAACGTGAAATCCGCATACTTGCCGACGCCCTGTATCGACGTGCAGATTGGCAGTGGGCGCAAAACAGCGGCGCAACGGTGACGCACGGCTGGAAGCCAGAAAACGGATTTCTCAAATACCGATGGGAAGGCTACGACGAGGCGTTGCTGTTGTACCTGCTGGGGCTGGGCTCGCCCACCCATCCGTTGCCCGAGAGTAGCTACACCGCGTGGACTTCGACCTACCGGTGGGAACACTGTTACGGATATGACTATCTTTATGCCGGACCGTTGTTCACGCACCAGCTCTCGCACGTCTGGATCGACTTTCGCGGTATTCAGGACGCATTCATGCGTGATAAAGGCATTGACTATTTCGAGAACAGCCGCCGCGCAACCTATGTGCAGCAACAGTATGCGACCAATAACCCACTCGGGTTCAAAGACTATGGCCCTTGTTGCTGGGGAATCACCGCAAGCGAAGGCCCCGGCCCCGACACCATCAAAATAGGCGGCATCGAAAGGCAGTTTTTCGACTACGTGGGGCGTGGCGTGCCGTATGGACCCGACGACGGGACCCTGGCGCCGTGGGCGGTGGTGGCGTCGCTGCCGTTCGCACCCGAAATCGTTCTGCCCACGCTCCACCATTGCATTCATCAGGCCAAGCTGACTGAGTTCAACTCCTACGGCTTCAAGGCAGCTTTCAATCCCTCGCACCCGGGGAACCCCGGTAATCCTTATGGTTGGTGGGTCTCACCGTGGCATTTCGGGCTTAATCAAGGGCCGATCATTTTGATGATCGAAAATGCTCGAACGGGGTTGTTGTGGCGACTGATGCGAAAGTGCCCATACATCGCCAGCGGCTTGCGGCGGGCGGGTTTTGGCGGAGGTTGGTTATGACCTCGGTCGAAGGTATTTCGTCGACGTGCGACGGTGAAGCCGAGACCAGGTCGCAGGCGACAGGGACGTCCAATAAGACTAAGGAGAAGTCAAATGAGTTGTTGTAAAGACAAGATGGAACCGGTTGAGAAAGATTCGTGCTGCACGCCGCGCGAGACGTCACAGCATGCCGCGCTGTCGATGCGCAAGACGGGATGCGGGTGCATTCCCGTTGTGGAAGACAAACAGAGCCGTCGCCTGGTGGGCGTCGTGACCGAACGCGACGTCTGTCACCGCGTGGCAGCCGATGACCTGCGGCCCTCGGAAGTTCCGGTTGAAGAGATCATGCGTCCCGCGTCCGCCTGTTGCGACATGGATGAATCCCTTGAAGAAGCCCGGCGCAAACTCGACACCCATCAGGCAACGAGTCTGCCCGTTGTGGACAAGGGAGGCTGTTGCCACGGAACAATTAGCTCCCACCACCTGGAGGAAATGTAGGACTAACAGATCAAAGCCGCGCATGGCGAAGGCATATGCACGCCGTGATCGCTGCGGAACAAAATCCCTGATGCTTCGCGATCCTCGCCTTCATAACGCCTCCGAGAGTCAATCGACAGGAGCATCATGCCTTGTGAGGCATTGAAGAATCGCCGTCGCATTGTTGATATACCCTGCAACAGGCGTCGGAGTCAGGCGTATCCATCGAGTCTTGGATTGGCGGATGCATGCGATGAAAAAACATCTCTTGGTGCTGTTTTTCTGTTTGTTCCTGGTCATGATCGGCTTTGGCATCACGCTGCCGGTATTTCCGTTTTATGCAGAACGTCTTGCGAGGGCGGGTGGGGCGTCCCAGGGTGAGACAGCAGTTCACGTGGGATTGCTGACGGGACTCTACGCCCTGATGCAGTTTCTTTTCGCACCGCTCTGGGGGCGCTGGTCGGACCGCGTCGGACGGAAGCCGCTGGTGTTGATTGGAATTGCAGGGTATGCGATTGCTCAAGCGCTGTTCGGGTTGGCAAACTCCCTGTGGCTGTTTTACGGAGCGCGGATCATCGGAGGCGTCCTCTCCTCGGCAATGTTCCCGGCCGTAACGGCTTACGTGGCCGATGCGACAACCGAGGATGAGCGTAGCCGTGGAATGGCCTGGGAGGGTACCGCGGCAAGCTTGGGCGTCGTGTTTGGTCCCGCCCTTGGCGGTTTGCTGGCTCGTAGCGACCTACAACTCCGCATGGGATCCGATCGCTTGGCCATCCCTGCCTTCTCGGTCCCATTCTTTGCGGCGGCGCTGTTGGCTTTACTCACTCTTCCGGTGGTCTTTCGGTGGCTGCCGGAATCCCTGCCCTCCGGCTCCGCGTTCACGCCTGAGAAGCAGTCCGCCAACGGGTGGCGAGACCTGAGTATTCAGCTCTGGCCGCTTCTGGTCCTGTCGTTAGCGGCACAATTCGGGTTGGCGATGTTTGAGGCGACCTTCGCGCTCCACGCGCGAGAGATGTTGGGGTACGGACCTTCCATGGTCGGAGCTGTTTTCATGGTCTGCGGTTCAGTGATGGCCATATTTCAGGGTGGAGCTGTCGGTTATCTCGCGCCGAGGATGAGCACGGGCCACCAGATTGCAATGGGATTTGTCCTGATGGGGATTGATCTGGCAGTGCTGTTGTTCACACGCAGTACACCATTGGTCTTGACCATTGTTGGACTACTGGCGCTCGGGATGGCGCTGATCACGCCAAACCTCACCGCGCTTACATCCAAGGGTCAAAAGCAACAGACTGGGGCGGCACTCGGTTTGAGAAATGCCGCCAACAGTTTGGGTCAGGCCGCCGGCCCCGTGCTTGGAGGCCTGGTCTTTGCTCTGGATATGAGAGCGGCCTACTCAATCACAGGAGCGTTTCTGGTCGCAATCGGGATCATCTTTGGAAGCGCAGTGCAACGAGGCAACCTTGGGAGATCAGATGAACAAATCTGAGGGAGACAATCATGAGCGAACAAACCCGCGTCAGCCATCCGATCTATAACCTCCTGCCCACCGAAATCGAAGGATTCAATTCCCTGGCAGAACTCGCCCTGGATATGCGCTGGTCATGGAATCATGCTACCGACGAAGTCTGGCGGCAGCTTGATCCCAAACTGTGGGCCGCCACGCATAACCCCTGGGTCGTCCTCCAAACGGTCTCGCGGAACCAGATCGAACGCGTGTTAGGCGATCCCGTTTTCCGAAAGAACGTGGATGGCCTGGTGCAAGCCAGCCGGCAGGCGGCGAAGGCACCCGCGTGGTTTCAGCAGAATCATTCGCGGGCTCCCCTCACCTGCGCCGCGTACTTCAGCATGGAGTTCATGTTGAGCGAAGCGCTGCCCATTTACTCCGGTGGGCTTGGCAATGTGGCTGGCGATCAACTTAAAGCCGCCAGCGATCTGGGCGTACCGGTGGTCGGCGTGGGATTGCTCTACCAGCAGGGCTATTTCCGCCAGATGATCGATAAGGACGGAGCGCAACAGGCGCTCTTCCCTTATAACGACCCCGGACAGTTGCCGATCACGCCTTTACGCCAACCGAACGGGGAGTGGTTGCGGCTGCAACTCGACCTTCCCGGTCACCCGATCTGGCTTCGCGCCTGGCAGGTCCAAGTTGGCAGAGTGAAGCTTTACCTGTTGGACAGTAATGATGCGGCGAACTTCCCGCCGTTCCGAGGGATTACGAGCGAGCTTTACGGGGGCGGACCGGACCTACGCCTCATGCAAGAGCTGGTCCTTGGGATCGGCGGATGGCGGCTGCTCGTTGCGCTCGGCATCGAGCCGGAAGTCTGCCACTTGAATGAAGGGCATGCAGCCCTCGCCGTGTTGGAGCGCGCGCGGAGTTTCATGACAAACACAGGGCAGCCATTCGAAGTCGCACTGGCCGCGACTCGAGCGGGAAATCTCTTTACCACCCACACGGCGGTGGCTGCCGGCTTTGACCATTTCGATCCGGCGCTTATCGAACACTGCCTGGGTGGGTACGTTCGGAATCAACTCGGCATTACGCTTCACGATTTGCTCGCCCTTGGCCGCCAGAATCCGAACGACGCGGCGGAGGACTTCAACATGGCGTATCTGGCGATCCGAGGGAGCGGTGCGGTCAATGGCGTAAGCCGATTGCACGGGAAGGTGAGCCGGCGCCTCTTTGAGCCGCTCTTTCCGCACTGGCCGGCGGACGAAGTCCCGGTCGGACACGTGACCAACGGGGTTCACATGCCGACCTGGGACTCGGCCCCGGCCGATGATCTTTGGACGGAAGCCTGTGGAAAGGACCGCTGGCTGGGGACGACGGAGACCCTGGAACAGAATATGCGCCAAGTCTCCGACGCCAGATTGTGGCAATTTCGGATCGCCGCCCGCAAGTCTTTTGCTGAATACGCTCGCGAGCGAATGTCCCAGCAACTGGCCTCCTCGGACGCATCGCCCGACGAGGTTGACGGGGCGAAGCATCTCTTTGATCCCAACGCTCTGACGCTGGGCTTTGCCCGCCGCTTCGCCACCTACAAGAGGCCGAACTTACTGCTGCACGACCCGCAGCGGTTGCTTCGCTTGTTGACGAACCCTCAGCGCCCGGTGCAACTCGTCATTGCCGGCAAAGCGCATCCCGCGGACCAGGCGGGGCAGGACCTGATACAGCAGTGGACGACTTTTGTCCGGAAGCCCGAGACGCGCCCCCATGCGCTCTTCCTGAGTGATTATGACATGCTCTTGAGCGAGCACCTGGTGCAAGGAGTGGATGTCTGGATCAACACTCCGCGGCGGCCCTGGGAGGCGAGCGGAACGAGCGGAATGAAGGTGCTCGTCAATGGAGGCATCAATCTGTCCGAGTTAGACGGCTGGTGGGCGGAGGCCTACACGCCTGAAGTCGGGTGGGCGTTGGGAGACGGCCAGGAACATGACGAGGAGCCGGCCTGGGACGCTGCCGAAGCCGAAGCCCTTTACGGCCTACTCGAACGAGAGGTGATCCCCGAGTTTTATACCCGCGACAAGCGGGGCATCCCCGCGGCCTGGGTGGCGCGGATGCGGGAAAGCATGGCGCGCTTGACACCGCGCTTTTCCACCAACCGCACCGTGCGTGAATACACTGAGGAGAACTACCTTCCGGCTGCCGCAGCCTACCGTGAACGTGTTGCCAATAATGGCGCAGTGGGCAGGCAGGTGGTCAATTGGCAACATGCAGTGGATCAGAAATGGGCCGCGCTGCACTTCGGTGAAGTGCAGGTTGAAACTGACGCGGAGCGACACGTGTTTGAGGTTGAAGTTTATCTGGAGGATTTCGACGCGAATGCGGTGCGAGTCGAGCTCTATGCCGACGGAGTCAACGGCGAAGGTCCGGTGCGGCAGGAGATGAACCGCCTTCGTCAACTGACCGGACCGGTGCATGGCTACGCTTATGGCGCGCGGGTGCCCGCGACACGCCCGTCAACGGGCTATACAGCGCGACTGATACCGTACTGCTCGGGCGTAGCGGTTCCGCTGGAAGCCGGCCACATCCTGTGGCAGCGATGATGGAACAAGAGAAATCTTATATCCTGGCGATGAACGGTGGCTCGTCCAGCATCAAGTTCGCGCTGTATCAGACGGGTGACCCGCCGAGGCGCCGGTTGCATGGCAGAGTGGACCGCATCGGTTTGAGCGGAACCCAGCTGACTTTTAGCGATCCGGCCGGAAATCAGCAGGGCATTCAAGACATTGGAGAGGCCGATCACCGATCGGCGTCGAACTTCCTGATCGGTTGGCTCGAAAAGCAGATCAGCCTCGTCTCGATCAGGGCAGTGGGCCACCGTGTCGTCAATGGCGGCGCCAAGTACAGCGAGCCTCAACTCGTCAGTAAGGAACTACTGGATGAGTTGCGCCGCATTGGCGCCTACGCTCCGGAGCATCTTTCGGAGATTGAACTGATCGATCTATTTCGCGAGCGTGTTCCACATTTGCCTCAGGTGGCGTGCTTCGACACGAACTTTCATCGGGATATGCCACGGGTCGCCAAGATACTGCCAATCCCTCGACGCTTCCAGGCAAAGGGAGTTGAGCGCTACGGTTTTCACGGCTTGTCCTATTCGTTTCTCATGGAAGAACTGGCTGGCGTGGCGGGCACCGAGGCTGCGCGAGGACGGGTGATCCTGGCCCATCTCGGAAATGGAGCGAGCCTGGCAGCGGTTCGCGGCGGGAAGGGCATCGACACCAGCATGGGTTTCACACCGTCGTCAGGAGTGCCGATGGGCACTCGCTCCGGCGATTTGGACCCAGGGCTGGTCTGGTATCTGGCGCAGGCCGAGCACATAACCGCAGAACAGTTTCATCAAATGGTCAACCATGAGTCGGGGTTGCTGGGCGTTTCTGAAACGAGCTCCGATCTGCGGGACCTGTTGAGTCGCGAAGCCGACGATGTTCGGGCGGCTGAAGCCGTCGCACTGTTCTGCTACCAGGTCAAGAAGTGGATAGGTGCGCTTGCCGCCGCGCTCGGTGGGCTGGACACACTCGTCTTCGCGGGCGGGATCGGCGAGAACGCCCCCGTGATTCGGGCGCGCATCTGCGAGGACCTTGGTTTCCTCGGTGTCCGATTAGAAGGGACCAGAAATGAAAGCAGTGAGCCTGTCATATCAGCCACTGCGAGCGGCGTCGTTGTGCGGGTCATCCGCACTGATGAAGAGGTGATGATCGCGAAGGCTGTCGGTCGCGTTCTGGATGGTCCAGGAACAATTTGAAACACTCACTCGAAGGAATAGACCTATGAATAAACCGCTGTCTTCCGAACTCATACGCAAGATGAACGCCTACTGGCGGGCCGCCAACTACCTGTCGGTGGGCCAGATTTATCTGTATGACAATCCGCTGCTCAAAAAGCGGTTGACGCTGGAGCACATAAAGCCGCGGCTACTGGGCCATTGGGGCACCACGCCGGGGTTGAACTTCATCTACGTGCATCTCAACCGGATCATCAAGCAGTATGACCTTAACATGCTCTACGTCACCGGGCCGGGACACGGCGGACCGGCCCTCATGGCCAACACGTACCTGGAGGGCACCTACAGCGAGTTGTACCCGAATATCTCCCAGGACGAACAGGGTATGAAGAAACTGTTCACGCAGTTTTCTTTTCCCGGGGGCATACCTAGCCACGTGGCCCCGGAAACCCCGGGCTCGATCAACGAAGGCGGCGAGCTCGGCTATTCGCTGGCGCACGCGTATGGCGCCGCGTTCGATAATCCCGGCCTCGTGGTCGCCTGCGTGGTAGGCGATGGCGAAGCGGAGACCGGGCCCCTCGCCACGAGCTGGCACTCGAACAAATTCCTCAATCCGGTGCACGACGGCGTCGTCCTTCCCATCCTGCACTTGAACGGCTACAAGATCGCCGGTCCCACAGTGCTCGCCCGCATTTCCCGCGACGAGCTTGACGCGCTCTTCCGTGGCTACGGTTACACCCCCTATTTCGTCGAGGGTGACGACCCGAACACGATGCACCAGCTCATGGCAGTCACACTCGAAACGATCGTGGCCGACATTCTACACATCCAGCGCGACGCTCGAAAGAACGGGTTCAAGCAACGACCGCGCTGGCCGATGATCGTTCTGCGCTCGCCGAAGGGCTGGACTGGTCCTGGCGTGGTCGATGGCAAACCAGTTGAAGGAACATTTCGCGCGCACCAAGTGCCGGTTGCGGAGTTGGCGACCAAGCCCAGGCACCTGAAAATTCTCGAACAGTGGCTGAAGAGCTACCGGCCCCAGGAATTGTTCGACAAGAACGGCAGGCTCCTTGCGGAACTGGCTGAACTGGCGCCGAAGGGCGAGCGGCGAATGGGAGCAAATCCTCATGCCAACGGCGGGCTACTGCTTCGAGATCTGAAAATGCCGGACTTCCGCGACTACGCGGTCAAGGTGGCGAAGCCCGGCGTCGTGGAAGCCGAAGCGACGAAAGTGCAAGGTCAGTTCATCCGCGACGTGTTCAAGCTCAACGCCGGCGCACGCAACTTCCGCGTTTTCAGCCCGGATGAAACCGTTTCGAACCGCTGGAGCGCCGTGCTGGAGGTCACCAACCGCAGTTCAACAGCGGAAATCATCCCCGGCGACGATCACATCGCGCCCGATGGCCGGGTGATGGAGATGTTGAGCGAGCATCAGTGCGAAGGTTGGCTCGAAGGTTATCTCCTGACCGGCCGGCACGGCTTTTTCTCAAGTTACGAAGCGTTCATTCACATCATTGATTCGATGTTCAACCAACACGCCAAGTGGCTGGATGTGACGCGCCGGATTCCGTGGCGGCGGCCCATCGCTTCCCTGAATTACCTGCTGTCTTCGCACGTGTGGCGTCAGGATCACAACGGCTTCACTCATCAGGACCCCGGCTTCATCGATGTGGTGGCGAACAAGAAGGCGGACGTCGTCCGCGTGTATCTGCCGCCTGATGCCAATACGCTGCTGACGGTGACCGATCACTGCCTGCGCAGCCGCCACTACGTCAATGTCATCGTTGCCGGCAAACAGCCTTCGCCGCAATGGCTTGACATGGAGTCGGCAGTCAGACACTGCACCGCCGGGCTCGGCATCTGGAAATGGGCCAGTAACGATGAGGGCAGCGAGCCAGACGTGGTGATGGCCTGCGCCGGCGATGTGCCCACCCTGGAGACGCTGGCCGCGGTGGAGATGCTGCGGCAGCACTTCCCGGAACTGAAGGTTCGCTTCATCAACGTGGTGGACTTGATGGCGTTGCAGCCCCAGTCCGAGCACCCCCACGGCCTGAGCGACAAGGATTTCGATGTTCTGTTCACGAAGGACAAACCCATCGTCTTCGCCTATCACGGGTATCCCTCGCTGATTCATCAACTGACCTATCGGCGCACCAACCATCACAATCTGCACGTGCGCGGTTATAAAGAAGAAGGAACGATCACTACGCCCTTCGACCTGACGGTGCTCAACGACATCGACCGCTTCCATTTAGTCAAGGACGTCGTCGATCGTGCGCCGGGCTTGGGGCCGCGCGCCGCCTACCTCACCCAAATCATCCGGGACAAGCTCATCGACCACAAACGCTACATCCGCCAATACGGCGAAGACATGCCAGAGATCCGGAATTGGAGATGGGGCGCCAAGGGAACGGGGATGAGAGGCTCCGCGCGCAAATGAGCGGCGTACTTCCGAAGGTCTATCTAGTCCGGCATGGTGAGACCGCCTGGACAATCAGCGGACAGCACACCGGCCACACGGACATTCCGCTTACCGAGCGGGGCGAGCGCGATGCACAGGAGCTGAGCGCGCGGCTGCGCGGCTTGACCTTCGCCAAAGTGCTCACCAGCCCGCTGCAACGGGCGCGGCGGACGGGCGAACTGGCGGGTTTCGGCGAGCGCGCGGAGCCCCACTCCGACCTAATGGAATGGGACTACGGCACGTACGAAGGTCGGCGCACATCAGACATCCGGGTCGAGCGCCCTGACTGGCGTTTGTTCGAGGACGGTTGCCTGGGCGGGGAAACTGTCGAAGCAGTGGGCGTTCGCGCTGATCGCGTTATTGGCCGGATCCGTGCCCTGGCCGGCGACATCCTTGTCTTCGCCCACCGCGATATCCTGCGCATCCTCGCCATCCGTTGGCTCAGCCTGCGCGCCGTTGAAGCTCGTCATCTGTATCTCGCGACAGCGTCCCTGAGTATTCTCGGTTACGACCACGATCTGGACGAGCCAGTCATCCGCCTATGGAATGACGGGCGACATCCAATCCACTCATTGCCGCCAGAAACAATGATGCCGGAGCCAATATGACGTTACCAGAGACAACATCGTCGCGGTGGGCGGCTGCGGAAGGGCTTCCGTTCCCCCTGGGCCCGACCAGGATAGAAGAAGAGGGCGCCTACAACTTCGCGCTTTACTCGAAGCATGCGGAGAGCGTGACGTTGTTGCTCTATACCGCGAGCGACATCGTCGATCCGGTATTAGCCTATCGGTTCGATTACCTCAAGAACAAAACGGGCAGGATCTGGCATTGCCGGATCCCGTTCGTGTCGATGCGGGGCGCGTTCTACTATGCGTACAGTGTTGATGGACCCACGCCCAATGGCCGGTTCGAATGGCACTGGTTTGATCGCGACAAAATACTGCTCGACCCCTATGCAAAGTCCGTGTTCTTCCCCCCGGCTTTTGACCGGCTCGCCGCCGCCCGGCCTGGTTCGAACGTGGGCAAGGCGCCCCTGGGTGTCCTTACGGGCGACAGCGAGCACTTCGACTGGCAAGCCGACCATCGCCCCAGGCATGAGGCCGCTACGGTCATCTACGAGTTGCACGTCGGAGGATTTACCAAGAATCCCAACTCTGGAGTCAAGGACGAGGCGCGCGGAACGTTTGCGGGCTTGGTCGAGAAAATCCCGTACTTGAAGGACCTTGGCGTCACCGTGGTGGAGTTGATGCCGGTGTTCCAATACGACTCTTCTGACGACAACTATTGGGGCTACATGCCGCTGAACTTCTTCTCCCCCCACCATGGCTATCTCAGCGACCACACGGTCAAGGCGCAACACAACGAGTTTCGCGACATGGTCAAGGCGCTGCACCAAGTGGATATCGAGGTGGTCCTCGACGTCGTCTACAATCACACGGGCGAGGGCGATCATACGGGCCCGGTCTATAGCTACAAGGGGATCGACAACAGCACCTACTATCTGATGGCGGACCGGCCGGGAGCCCCCTACGAAAATTTCTCCGGCACCGGCAACACGCTCAATGGTGCGAACCGCTCCGTCCGCAAGATGATCATGGACAGCGTTCGCCATTGGGCGTGCGAAATGCACGTGGACGGATTCCGCTTCGACCTCGCTTCCCTCTTTACCCGAAACCCGGACGGCTCGGTCAATGCTAACGATGTGCCGCTGCTCAGCGACATGGCCTCCGACCCGGATCTGGCGCACCTGCGTCTGATCGCCGAGCCCTGGGACGCCGCCGGGGTGTATCAACTGGGCCGGGCGTTTCCGGGGATCATGACTTGTCAGTGGAACGGCAGATTCCGAGATGATATTCGGCGCTTCGTAAAGGGAGATCCCGGCATGGTGCCGGCCCTGATGCGCCGCCTTTATGGCAGCGACGATTTATTCCCGGACGACCTACTGAACGCTTATCATCCCCATCAGAGCGTCAATTACATCACCTCTCACGACGGATTCACCCTCTACGACCTGGTTGCCTACAACCAAAGGCGGAACTGGGCGAACGGCCACGACAACACGGACGGGATGGCGGAAAACTACAGCTGGAACTGCGGCTGGGAAGGCGACGAGGGTGCGCCTCTGGAGGTGGTGAAACTACGTAAACGACAGGTTAAGAATTGTTGTTGCCTGCTGTTCCTCTCGAACGGGACGCCGATGTTCCGTGCCGGGGACGAGTTCATGCACACGCAGACAGGGAACAATAACCCTTACAACCAGGATAACGAGGTCGGTTGGGTCGATTGGGGCCGCCTGTATGCAAACCCGGACATCTTCCGCTTCTTCAAACTAATGATCGCCTTTCGCAAGGCGCACCCGTCCTTGGCGAGGAGCCGTTTCTGGCGGGAGCATATCCACTGGTACGGGGTGGACCGCGATACCGATCTTTCGTACGATTCCCGCAGCCTCGCCTTTGCTCTGCGTGGCGCCTCGCAAAAGGACAACGACGTGTATGTCATGATCAATGCCTACTGGAAGGAACTAACTTTTAAGGTACAAGAGGGCGCGGCTAACGAGTGGCGGCGAGTGGTCGATACCAGCCTGGACAGCCCGGTCGACTTTCTCGAACCCGGCGACGAAAGCACTTTGCAGTCTTTACAGTACCAGGTGCCCAGCAGGGCGATCGTGATACTGATGCGCAACGCGGAATTAATTTAGTGTTCAGGAACGGGGACCTCGTGACCCAAGGACGCTTGTGGACGAACCAAGGCAGTTGCTGCCCAAGCTGCAGAATGCGGTGCTCCGCGAAGAACGAGGATCCCTGTTACTGAAGGAAATCTGATGGCTACCTCAACCGATTTCTCATCGCATCGATCACATGCTGTCGGGCGTGCGTGCGAACGTCGCAGTCAAGGTGTTCGGCAAAGATTTAGTGATGCTGCGCGCGTTGGGGAGACAAGTGCAGGCCGCCACGGAGGGCATTCCGGGCGTAGTGGACTTGTCGACCGAGCAACAACAGGACATCCCCACACTACAAGTAAAAGTCAACGCCCAAAACGCGGCGCGGTTTGGACTGCAAACCGGCGAAGCCTCGGCGGCCATACAAACCGCATACGTCGGCAAGGAAGTCAGCCGGATCCTGGAAGGCCAGGTCAGTTTTCCGCTGGTGGTGCGCTATGGGTTGGAAGAGAATCGTTCGGTGCAGTCCATTCGTGACACGTTGATCGATACCCCCAGTGGAGCGCGTGCTCCGCTGAGCGCGTTGGCCGACATCCGCGAAGCGCGAGTTCGTGCAACGCCGGATCGTCGTGCAGTGCAACGTCGCCGGGCGCGATTTGGTGAGTACCGTGAAGGAGATTCAAGCACGCGTAGGTGCCCAAGTGAAATTACCAGAGGGCTATCACATCGAGTATGGCGGCCAGTTCGAAGCCGAGAGCCAAGCCACGCGGCTACTGTTGATCCTAGGGGGGCTTGCTTTGGTTGCGATAGTTTTTCTGCTTGCAACCGTGTTTCGTTCGCTAACTGACGCAGGCATTATTCTGCTCAACCTGCCGCTGGCTCTCGTAGGCGGCGTCGCAGGCGTATTTGCCGGAGGCGGTGTGCTCTCGGTGGCCTCCATCATCGGCTTTATCACGTTGTTTGGAATTGCGACACGGAACGGTATTATGC
>JBDTPK010000001.1:0-59529 GCA_039932735.1 Nitrospirota bacterium | reverse complement strand
TCCTGTTGCAATGCGTCACGTTCCCGCTCAGAAATCGAGTTAAACGCCTCTTCGCGATCCCGCCGAATATATGCCACGAGTTCGTCTACAGGCGTTGGATTATCAGAGGCATAGACTGCCACATCCGGCTGAGTATCCAATACACCCAGAAAATCGACGGCCTCCCCTCTCCGCTCCAACACTCGCGCAGTGGCAAATGCAAGCACCCCTCCGTTCGACCATCCCAGAAGACGATACGGCCCTCGCGGCTGTTGATCATGAATCAAACGCGCATGTTGTTCAGCAATGGCATTCAACGAGACCTCTTGCCATTTCAGGGAAAAGATATGGTTCAACGAGAGCCCGTAAACCGGCTGTTCGGCTGCGAGAGACGATGCAAGCGGTCGATAGGCCTGCACATGAGTACCGGTCGGATCAAAACAATAGACTGGAGGAAGCCCGCCCCCGGTACGTAACGTCACAATCTCCGGCGCGACCGTCCGATGCTCCTTTTTCACCATAGTCGCCAGGCGCTCCACGGTGGGAGCCTGAAACAGATCCATGAGCGAGAGAGGATGGTCGGCCATTCTCTGAATACGCGAGATCAGTTGCACGGCAAGAAGAGAATGCCCACCCAGATCAAAAAAATTGTCATGGATTCCAACCCTCTCGACACCAAGCAGCTCGCTCCATATCTTCGCGAGCTGTATTTGCATCGGAGTGTGCGGGACCGCGTATGCTTCCACACCTCCTTTCGACCACTCGGGAGTCGGCAGTGCAGTTCGATCGACCTTCCCTCCTGAGGTCCTGGGAACATGCGGTATGGAGACGATGCGCGAAGGAATCATGTAGTCGGGGAGAGACTCTCCGAGCCACCGGAGTAGCGATCCGCTCTCAGACCTCCCATCATTTCGATAGACGACATAGGCTACCAGCCGCTGTACCGTCTCGGCATCTTCCAGAGTCACCACCACGGCTTCCTGTACATCTGGATGTTGACGAAGCTCGGCCTCGATCTCGCCCAACTCGATGCGATACCCGCGCAATTTAACTTGATCGTCGAGACGGCCGAGAAACTCGATGATGCCATCCGGCCGTAGCCGTACACGATCTCCCGTTTTATAGAGCCTCGTGCCAGGCACACCTCCAAGGAAGTCCGGCAAAAACTTCTCAGCGGTCAATTCGGGACAATGCAGGTAACCGCGTGAAAGACTTTCACCGCCGAGATACAGCTCTCCGGAGATACCCATTGGAACCGGCTGAAGCGCAGCATCCAAGACATACATCGACCGGGTGGGCATCGGTCTTCCGATCGGCACCGTACGCGGTTCGATCAGCGGTTGTTCGAGATCCGGCTCATACACCGTTGCAGTAATAGTGGCTTCAGTCGGTCCATAGGCGTTCAACCACCGCACACGTGACCCTAAATGTCGCTGCCATACGGCGAGGGAGACCGAGGAGACGGGTTCATTGCCGACAATGAGAACTCGCACGTTCGAAGGAACAGCGGCTGCCGCCGTCTCCTCCATCTGTGCCACCCAGCTTTGCCAATACGAGGCGGGTAACCCGACGATACTAATGTGTTGTTGCGCGACAAAATCCACAAAAGCAGGAATAGAATCAAAGAGCCTGCACGGCTGCAAGACAACTGTTGCGCCAGACAACCACGTCGAAAATAATTCTTCTGTCGCGACGTCGAAACTCAGCCCTGCAAACTGAAGCGCTCGATCGGACGATCGGACGCCGTACCGCGCAGCGGCGGCGACAACGTGGAGGGATAAGGCTCGATGGGAAATGACAACTCCCTTAGGTTTACCGGTCGAACCCGACGTATAGATAACGTATGCTGCATTATGGGCCGTCGCCCCCGACACAAGATCCTGTTCCCCGAATCGTGCGATCTCATCTCGACTCTCGTCAAGACTCAACCTATTGACCGGAAGTTTATCCAGTCCTGATGCAGCATGACTATCAACCACCAGCATATCCAGCTCTGCGTCGAGCGACAACGCGGATCGACGGTGCACCGGAGACCGGGGATCGATCGGAACATAGACGCCTCCGGCTTTCATAATTCCGAGTAGCGTCACCACCATATCCAATGATCGATCCATGCAGATTCCAACCCGCTTCTCCGGCCCAATCCCTTGTTCACGAAGGAATCGCGCAAGCTGATTGGACTTCGCATTGAGCTCCCGGTAGGACAACGACTGTTCTTGCCACACTACCGCCGTGGCATCCGCCGTGCACCCGACTTGGGCCTCAAACATTTCATGCACGCACCGTACGACCGGTGCTGGCTCGCTCGCTCTATTGATGGCGATCACATGCTGCCGCTCCTCTTGAGTCAGCAAGGGTACATCAATCACGCGAGTCTCAGGACTCGTGGCCATTCCGTTGAGCAGCAGCTCGTAATGCCTCAGCATCCGCTGAATAGTCACCGCGTCAAACAGGTCGCTGTTGTACTCGATTGAAATTGCGAACTGGTGATCCAACTCCTGAACGGTCATCGATAAATCGAATTTGGCGGTACGACTGTCGACTTCGAGCGGAAGAAACTCCAGGGACTGCACGTCCAGTTCCGATGACGGCGCATTTTGAAGATCGAACATCACTTGAAAAATCGGCGCTCGGCCGACATCCCGTCTCGGCTGCAGCACCTCCACTAATTTTTCGAACGGCGTCTCCTGATGCGCATAGGCCTCCAGACAAGCCTCGCGAACGTTTGCAATTATTTCCGATACGGGTGCATATCCGTCCACCTGCATACGCATCGCCAGCGTATTCACGAAAAAACCGATGAGGTTTTCCACTTCTCTTCTGGTCCGATTGGCTATCGGAGTTCCAATGATCAGATCCTTTTGACCCGTATAACGGAACAGCAATAGATACCATGCCGTCAACAGCGTCATATAGATTGTGGCGCTCGTCCGTCTGCTTAACTCTTTGCTGGCCGCCGATATCTCACTCGAAAGCACCAACGTTTCTATCGCCCCATGTGATGATTGAATGACCGGGCGTGGTCGATCCGTGGGGAGATGCAGGATCGGCAATTCGCCGCTCAACACGTCTTTCCAATATCCTAATTCTCGCTCCAAAACAGAGCCGGACAACCATGCATGCTGCCATTGGGAAAAATCGGCATACTGAATGGGAAGATCGGAGAGCGGCAAAGGACGTCCCTCTATAAATGCACTGTACAATGCGGTCACTTCTCGAACCAGCACATGTGCAGACCAGGCGTCCGACACAATATGGTGTAGGGTCAGAAGCAAGACATGTTCGTCGGGATTCAGCCGAAGCGCGTTGATGCGCAACAGCGGCCCATATTGGAGATCGAACGGCCGCTGTGCTTCGGCAGTGGCCAGCCGAACGGCGGCCGCCTGCCGATCGTGTTCTGACACATGCTGTAAATCGACGACAGGCAATGGGATTATCAGCGACGGCGTGATGACCTGGATCGGTTCTCCATTGATTGCCTTGAATGTTGTCCGCAGCACCTCATGGCGTCGCACGACTTCGTCGAAGCTCTGTTGCAATGCCACCGTATCCAGCGGCCCCAGCACACGCAAGGCGATTGGAATATTATAGGCCGCGCTATCGGGGTCTAACTGCGCCAGAATCCACAACCGTTGTTGTGCGAACGAGAGCGGAATTGGTCCGCTGCGCGGGACCGGAGGCATCGCCGGAGACTCGTCGGAAGAGCCGAGGGCTCTGGCCGCGTCGACCACGTCCGCCAACTGCGCAATGCTCGGAGCGTCGAACAGAGTTCGTAACGGCAAATCGACGCGAAAAGCTTGACGCAATCGGGACATGACTTGCGTAGCAAGAAGAGAATGTCCGCCGAGGTCAAAAAAATTATCCTGGACTCCCACAGCGTCTCTTTTGAGGACCTCGCTCCATAGGCCCGCAAGGATTTCTTCGGTCGCTGTACGGGGGGTGACAAACATCCGCTCGCCGCCTCGGCCTTGGTCCGGCTCCGGTAACGCATGTCGATCGACTTTGCCGTTTGCACTAAGCGGCATGGCCGGCAGAAACATCACCATCGTGGGAATCATGTAATCGGGAAGGCGTGATCGAAGGAAGTCCTGAATCGTACGGCCGTCGGCCTCCGGTCCTCGCATCACAAGGTACGCGGCCAAATTGTCTTCGCCGTGTCGGTCCTCATGCGCCGTCACGACGGCATCCTGAACGGCAGGATGCTGAGCCAGTGCCGCCTCGATTTCTCCCAGTTCGATCCGGAATCCTCGTATTTTTACTTGATGATCGACCCGCCCAAGAAACTCGATCCTGCCGTCCGGCCAGAAACGAGCGACATCACCCGTTCTATAGAGACGTGCACCGGACTGCGACGTATGGAGATGAGGAACGAATCGTTCGGCAGTCCGGTCCGGCTGACCAAGGTAGCCCCGAGCCAATCCTTCCCCGCCAAGATAGAGTTCTCCTGGTACGCCCACGGGCACCGTTTCCAGACGCTTGTCGAGGATGTACGCCTCTAGATTGTCGATGGGGCGACCGATAGGAACGTTGATGGATAACCGCCTCTCCTCTGCTTGAAGAACCGGACATGTCAACGCACCGATCGTCGTCTCGGTCGGTCCATAATGATTCATCACCGCACAGGACGCCTGTCGCGTCACCTGATCCGCCAACTCGCACGACAGCCGCTCCCCGCCCATGATCAAATACTTCCTGGGAAAGATGTGAGCTCCAGTGGCAGTGACCATCAAGGCTTTGAAGTGGGAGGGTACGATCTTCAACACATCGATGGGATGCCGTACCAGATAAGCACTGAACAACTGTCCATCCGTCGCCGTCTCATAGGTGATGATATGGAGGCATCCACCTGAAGCCAGACTGGGGAAAATGGCGGTATTCCCCAAATCGGCGCTCAACGTCGAGACCGTCGCGAACTGCAACGGCTCCTGCATATCCAACTGTCGACAGAGCGCACGGGTGTAATTCACCACATTTCCATGGGTAATCGCGACACCTTTCGGAACACCGGTCGATCCTGAGGTGTAAATCACATAGGCGAGATCATCAAGCGACATTGGCAGGGTCGGATCGGTATCGGGCTCTGTTGCAAAAACCGACGAAGACTCCCCAATCCCCAAGACCGTTCCAACGAATCCCGGCCAGAGTTGGGTCGACTCACTCTGTGCCAGAACGATCGTCGCACCGCTCTGGGTCATTTGCGGCACCAGCCGAACAGCGGCGTGCGCTGGGTCCACAGGCACATACGCCGCTCCCGCTTTGAGGACTCCCAACAGTCCAATGATCATCTCGCCTGAACGTTCCAAACAGAGGCCGACGCAATCCCCCCGCTTCACGCCTCGGCGAATAAGGCCATGCGCCACACGGTTGGCCCTGACGTTTAATTCTGCATAGGTCAAGGCACAGTCGGCGGCAACGAGGGCAGGCGCGTCCGGCTGCCGACCCGCCTGCCCTTCGAATAGCCGATGCAACGGTGCCAACCCATCGTAAGAGCGCACCGTATCATTCAAGGTGCGGATCAGCCGCTGCCGCTCTTGCATGCCGACCATGTCCAGAATTTCGATTGGATCGTTCACATGTTCGGGTACGCTGCGAAGCAGCGCCGTAAACTGATCGGCAAAATATTGCAGCGATTCGTGCGGAATCCGGTCGAGAGAATAGTGCCAGGTGAGACGAAGAACCCTATCCCGTTGCGAACAGGTCAGCCGCAATTTAAATGGTTCAGTGGAGAGGATGGATCGTTCAAGCGTCAGCGTCCCTTGCTCGATTCGACACGGCCCTTCTATCCGCTCATACTCAAATCCGATGGGGTCCGTCAGCGCATTGAGTTGAGCGCTGTTCGTTTCACTGGGAAAATACTCCTGCCACTCAATAGCGTGCGCATGGGCCTTGACCGCTCGTGAAATCAGATCATGAGCGGATATCTGCGGGTCCAACAGCCCATACACAGGTAGCCATCTTTCAAACAGCCCGATCCCCTCTCTCAATTCTTCGTATGGCCGGCCATGACACCGCCACCAACAGACCAGATCCCGCTGCCGCGTGACTCGCGCCAGCCACACCTGCCAACATACGTAGAGGACCACTTCCAGCGACACCTGCCGGTCGTGCGCAATCTGTTCCAAGCGCACCACCACATCTTGAGGCACATCTTGTTGGATCGAGTGCAGAGAAAAGCAGGAGCCCGGTGCGTCAGATGGGCGTTCGAACGGCAATGTCAGGGCTGGATAGGAGGCCAACTGTTGCTTCGCCCACCATCCGCGACCAGCCTCGGCCTCTCCTTCTGCGAGCAGTTCATTCTGCCATTCGGAAAATTGAGCGTACTGCACCGGCTCGTCCGCAATTTCTTCGGCGTCCGGGTCCCTATACCACCGGGCTAGCTCACTCGCAAGATTCTGCAGGGAGCATCGATCAGCGCAGAGCGCCGGAATATCAAGGAGCAGCACGGAACGTTCAGGCGAAAAAATGCACCATGTGGCGCTCAACAATGAGCCGCATTCCCACGAGACCGAGGCCGCACGTCCCGCTGCCAGCTCGGCTTCGACGGACTCATGATGCCGGCTGTCCTCAAGGCACCGAAGATCGAGGCTCCGCCACGGAACCTCGACCTGTTCGGAAATGACTTGAAAAGGGATCTTGACGCCTGCCTCGCGATAAAAGTTCGTCCGGAGACTTTGGTGGCGGGCCACCACCTTGCGGAGCGCAGTTCTCAACCGGCTGCCGTCGATGACACCATCAAGACGAATGACCGCTTGCGCGTAGGACACCGCACCGTGTTGCTGAAACCCCCACAGCCGCTTTTGTTGCGGGGAAAGGCGGAATCCCTGTACCTCGACCTCTTGTTGCATGAATCTTCCTATACGGTGACAGAGCGAAGCGAGGCGTGGCTGATCATGTCACCCATCGCGACGACGATCTTGCGAGGGCCGGCAAACGGATCCCGCGCATGCGCCACCAGCATGTTGTCCAACATCAGAAGGTCTCCATTTTGCCAGTGGAATCGCACGGCAGTTCGTTCATACAATTCGCCGATCTCCGCGACGATCGCGTCGTCGATGGGGGAGCCGTCACCGAAATAGACGTTGCGCGGAATCGACTCCATCCCGAGCATCGACAACAGAGACTCCCGGACAGCCGGTTCCAGACAGGATACGTGATGCAGTTGAATCTGATTGAAGAACACCCACTCGCCCGTCGTCGGATGTTCGATCACGGCCGGGCAGAACTGCCGGGTACGCAACGAATCTTTTTCCACCCATATGCATTCCATTCCATTCTGAGCGCACATCTCCTCGACGACAGCCCTATCGGAGGTTCGAAAGAAATCCTGCCAACTGACATCGACGCCGGGAGTGAAGTTTCGCACGTACATCAGCTGTTTCGACTGAAGAGCCTCGCGGATGTTCGGACGAAGGGCTTGGTACATCGCTCGACAATCGACAATCGGCGTCTCGCCACCCTCCTGGGCCGCTTCCACGCAAAAAAAGAATTGTTTTTGCGGCCAGCGATGCATGTGTGAGCTTTCATTATGAAAGAGAATGGCCTTGTCGGGGGGATAGGGAGTGGATCCATAGACATGACGGCCGCTTTTCTCTCGCGGCAGATCTCCGTATTCACCGAACAACTCCGGACAGACTGCTTGCGCGACCGCTTCGAAATCCGAGACCGTTCGTGCCGCAAACCCCCTGAAAAGGAGCGCCCCGTGCTTCAAGAGATCGCGCTGAAGGGGCGATCGGTTCTCCTTGGCCCAATCGATCAGGTCCACATCGTCCACCGCGGGCATGAACATCAAGGGAAGCGATCGGTCGGAAGACAGCAGTCGGCTCGTCACCAACGTCCGTTGTGACAATGCGACCGTCTTCGGTTTGATGCTCTTGAACCGTTGGAGCTTTCCTTCTTCCCGTTGTTTCGTTTCCATGACACGCGCCTCCTTTTCCTCCACGCTCAGCATATCCAACTGGTCTATCCCACGCTCCGGCGCCGCAACGATCTTTCCGAGCAGAGTGACGAAATTTCGTGCCATACCGGCGATGGTCTCCGGCTCGAAGAGATCGCGACTGAACTTCCATAGACCAGACAATCCATCTTCAGTTTCTTCCATGAACAGTCCAAGGTCGAACCGCGAGACTTCGTGTTCGAACTCCAATGATTCCACGTTCAAATCAGGAAGCTGCAACGAAGGCGGCGGAACGTTCTGCAAGACGAACAGCACTTGAACCAATGGGTTTCGACTGAGATCCCGCGACAGTTTCAACGCCTCGACGATCTTTTCGAACGGCAAATCCTGATGAGCATAGGCCCCAAGCGCCACTTCTCGCACCCGCTTCAACACTTCGATAAATGAGGGATTTCCGCTCACGTCCGTGCGCAGCGGGAGGAGATTGACGAAGAATCCGATCAGGTGTTCGGTTTCATGGCGATTTCGATTCGCGACGTCCGTTCCCACAAGAATGTCGGTCTGGCCGGTCGCGCGGGACAGCAGCACATTGAATGCCGACAGGAGCGTCATGAACACCGTCGCACCCTGCCGGCGGCTCAAGGTCCGCAACGCGTCGGCCACCTCTTTCGGAACGAGAAACGCGTGGCGACCGCCGCGATATGTGTTGATCTCCGGGCGAGGACGGTCAGTCCGTAGCGCGAGCTGAGGAGGATTGGACCCCAGGCGCTGTTTCCAATACCCGACTTCCTGCTCTAACACCGCTCCTTGGAGCCACTCCCGTTGCCAGAACGAAAAATCGATATACTGAACGGGCAATTCTGGAAGGATGCGCTCCAGCGCCGTCGAGACGCCGTCGTCCGGCTGGGTCGATGCGCCCGCGAGGGCCCTATAGACTGCTGCCACTTCGTTCGTCACGACCGCGAGCGACCATGCATCCGCCGCAATGTGATGGACCGTGACCAGTAGGATGTGCTCGTCATCTTGTACCTTCAACAGCCGGGCACGAATCGGCAGGTCGCGCTCCAATGCGAACGGGCGATGCGCTTCTTCCTCCGCACAGCGCATGACGGACGCTTCACGATCCTCGTCGGGAAGGCCCGTCAGGTCTTCTGTCACGAAGGCAAAACGTTCCGGACTCACAATGACCTGACTGGGCTCACCATCGAGCGAGGGAAACGTGGTCCGCAACGTTTCGTGACGACGGACGAGTTCGCTGAAACTCTTCTCCAACGCCGCGCAGTTCAATGCGCCCTGTAACTTCAATGCAAATGGAAGATTGTAGGCTCCGCTTGCCGGATCCATTTGAGCGAGGAACCACAGCCTCTGTTGTGCGAACGAGAGCGGGAGACGTTCCGTGCGCGCAACCGGCACGATCGGAGGAGCCGACGCCCCTATATCCTGCGCAGCGGCACGATTGATGGCGGCAGCAAACCCTTCCACCGTGGGAAAGTCGAACAGACTCCGCAGTGGAAGCTCGATCTGAAAGGCCGCACGCACGCGCGAAATGACTTGAGTCGCCAACAAGGAATGGCCGCCGAGGTCGAAAAACTGATCGTGCCGCCCGACGCGTTCCGTCCCCAGAATTTCGGACCAAATCCCTGCGACGAGATCCTGTGTCGGCGTGCTTGGCGCCTCTACTCTCTCTTCGGTTCGATCATCCTCCGGCACAGGCAGAGCCTTCCGATCGATTTTTCCGTTGGGGGTCAACGGCAGAGCGGCGAGAAACACGACGGCGGCGGGAACCATATAGTCCGGCAGCACCTGTTTGACAAACATTCGAATCGCTTCACCGGTTAGAGCCTGAGTCGTCACGGCATAAGCGACCAATTGTCTGCGTCCCGGCTGGTCTTCTCTAACGAGCACGACACTTCTAGCGATGTCCGGATGCTGCGATAACCGCGCTTCGATCTCACTCAATTCAATACGGAAGCCGCGGATCTTTACCTGATAGTCGCGGCGGCCGACGAATTCAATCATCCCGTCGGATCGATGACGCGCAAGATCGCCTGTTCGATAGAGACGTCCGCTGCCCTCCATACAAAAGGGGTCCGGCACGAATGCTTCGGCGGTGCGCGCGGGGTCATGCATATACCCGCGCCCCACGGCCGCGCCGCCCACACAGAGTTCGCCGACGACACCTGCCGGCACAGGTTCGAGATGGCGATCGACGATGTACAAACGCACCCGATCGATCGGCCTCCCGATCGGCATCCGAGTCACATGTTCATCCGGCATATGCTCAATGCACGCGATAGCCACATCGTCGGAACATTCCGCCGGGCCATAGGCATTGACAAGCGGGATGTTCGGATATCGGGTAAACCACCGGCGGCACAATTCGGGAGACAGAGCCTCTCCCGTCGGAAGCAGCCAGCGTAGGTGTGGCAACGACAGCGGTGAACAGTCCAGCATGCTGGACAGGAGGGATGGCACGACCTCCAACACCGTCACATTCCGGTTAGCAACTTCCTGCAGAAGCCGTTGAGGATCACGAACCACGTCGTCGGTAACGATCTGAACTCGAGCGCCGCACAAAATAGGGCTGAGAAACTGCCACACAGAAATATCGAAACATTGTGACGCCGTCTGCGCCACCACATCCTCAGCGCCGAGGCGCAACGTCGGTATCTTGCTGGTGAGATGATTCAGCATTCCCTTGCAATCGACCATGGCGCCCTTCGGGAGACCGGTCGATCCCGAGGTATAGATGACATACGCTAGATGGCTCCGCGCGTTGATCGGACAGGGATTCTCCTCAGGCCAGTCCTCCATGGCCATCCGTTCCACTGAAAGGATTTTCGGCTGCCGTTCCTCCGGCAGAAGCGCAATCACCTCAGCCAGCAACCCGGCATGTACGTCCCGACTCACAATGACCCGTGTCCGGCTGACGTCGAGCACATGCGCGAGACGCTCGACGGGGTGATGCAGATCCAATGGAACGTATGCGCCACCCGCCTTCAGGACGCCGACGATCATCGACAGGAGCGCGAGCCCGCGCTCATCGAGCACTGCCACGATCGTGTCGGGCCCCGTACCCAGAGCGCGTAGGGCATGGGCAATTCGGTTTCCGGCACGATTGAGGGCCTCGTAGCTGAACGCATGGCTTCCGCTTTGTACGGCAATCGCCTCAGGCGTCCGCAACACTTGGGCTTCGAACAACGCCGGGAACCGTTCATCACACTCTTCCACCCGATCGGTATCGTTCCAATCCGTCAGGACACGTCGCAGTTCTGCTTCTCCGACCATTTCAAGCTCATGGAGCTTGGCATCGGGAGCAGCCGCCATCCCTTCCAGCAATGTCTTGAGGTGCCCCAACATGCGGTCGACCGCGCCATGCTCTAAGAGTGTCCGGTCGTACGAGAGCCGAACACCCATCGTGTCTCCGGGATAGCCGACCACCGTCACCGGATAGTTCGTATGCACACGGTCGTGTTCATACGACACGACGCGGTCATGATGATCCTCGCCCAACCGCGGGTCCTTCGGGGCATTTTCAAACACCAGCAAACTCTGGAACAGCGCTTGCCCCGGAGGAACCTCACTCCATTGTTGAATCTGAACCAGCGGCGCATACTCGTACTGGCGGATCCGATAATTCGCGGCCAGTAGATCTTTGAGCCAGCCCATCAATGAAGCCTCGGGAGGTACCGTCACGCGAAGCGGCAGGGTGTTGATGAACAAGCCCATGATCGCTTCGACACCCGGAAGGTCGGGCGGGCGTCCGGCGACGGTCACTCCGAATAGCACGTCTTCTTCACCGCTATATCTGGACAAGAGGAGGGTCCACGCCCCTTGGACAAACGTGTTGGGAGTCAGTTGATAGGTCTGTGCCAGGAACCTCAGCTGCCCAGAGACCTCCGATGACAATTCCATATACACATCCCCCACGGACGACTCTGTCACAGGAGTAGTGCGCTCCACATGGTCAATGCCGAGCGGAGTCGGGTTGGTGAATCCAGCCAACTCCGTTTTCCAGAACTGCTGAGCAGCGCCAAGATCCTGTCGCTGAAGCCACGCAATGTACTCTCGATAGGGAGGCGGCGAGATGACATTCAGATCCCGGCCTTCCACGAAGGCTTCGTAATGCGTCATGAAGTCCATCATCAGGAGGGAGAAACACCAGTCATCGGTGAGAATGTGATGGAAGCTGCGCACAATGGTCCACCGACCGGCACCCTGTCGCACGAGACGGATCCTCATGAGCGGGGCCCGGGTGAATGCCAAGCCATCGGCCAACTCCTGCTCCAGCGCCTTCACCATCTGCGACCGCTGCTCATCCTCGCCCAAATGCGAACAATCCACGTCCTTGATCACATCCCGCGCATTCACGCGACGGTGCACGAGTTGCAACGGCCGATCGAGATCTTTCCACATGAACGACGTGCGCAGAATAGGATGCCGGTCGATCACGCGCTGCCAAGCCAGGCCAAACGCGTCCCGGTCCATCCGCCCTTCCCAGACATAGTGTTGCTGCATCAGATACATGCCGGATCCTGGATTCATCAACGTGTGAAACAGCATCCCTTCCTGCATCGGCGACAACGGGTAACAATCTTCGATGCCATCCCAGTCGTCGCGCAATTCGAGCAATCGCTCCGGTTCGATCCCCGTCAAAGGAAATGCCGGAAGAGCCTTCTCAGCGGCAGGTTGGGGCGGAATCGGTTGGATGCTCTCGCCCGCAGCCCGACCATGGACAGGTGTCCTATCGGACTGGGATGCGTCCGGTACGGGGCTGATGTCTGGAGTCGCCGCGTCTTTCCAGTGCGCGACGGCGGCGGCCGTTGCAACGGTCTGATGCTCGAACAATTGTTTAGGAGTCAGTTTCACACCCTGCTGATTAGCGCGCGCGATCACTTGCAACGTTCGAATCGAGTCTCCGCCCAGCGCAAAGAAGTTGTCGTGAACTCCGACTCGTTCGATACGGAGCACGTCCGTCCAGACGGCGGCCAGAACCGCTTCAATGGGATTGCGCGGGGCAACGTATGACGCTTCGCCAACGGATCTGTGCTGTTGTTGCGGATCAGGGAACGCCGTCCGGTCCAGTTTGCCGTTGGCGGTCAACGGGAATGCGTCAAGCACGACGATCGCCTGCGGCACCATATAGTCGGGAAGCCGGCGCGCAAGCCTGGTTCGTATCGCGGACGTGTCAATAGGCGAAGCTCCTACGAGATAGCTCACCAGTTGCTGCACGCCGTCCTGTGTTTCATGAACCACAGTCACGGCTTCTGCAATGGACGGTTCATGTCGAAGATGGGAGTCGATCTCGCCGAGCTCGATGCGGAAACCACGGACCTTGACCTGGTTGTCGACACGTCCGATGAATTCGATCGCGCCGTCGGCGCGCACGCGCACCCGATCGCCTGTCCGATAGAGGCGACTCCCAGTCTCTCCGCCGAAGACATCGGGAAGAAACCGCTCGGCAGTGAGGTCGGGGTGTCCAAGATAGCCGCGGGTGACATGTCCTCCACCAATATACAATTCACCGAGCATGCCGATCGGAACCTGCCGTCCGCCAGGATCCAGCACATAGACTTGCGTGAACGGCAACGGCCGGCCGATGGGCACTCCTGTGCCGCCACCACCCACGCCTTCTTCTACCCTGTGCGTCAACACACCGACCGTCGTTTCAGTGGGACCGTAGTGATTGACGATGGCACAGGCCGGCGCTAGGGCTCTGACCCGTTGGATCAAGTCTTGACGGACGGCTTCTCCACCCAAAATGAGACAGCGCCTCGGCAAGACCCGTTCGGGATATTCGGCGCTGAGCAGACCGTTCAAATGACTGGGCACGATCTTCAGCACATCAACCGCATGATCGTGCATATAGGCCGCCATCGCATTGGGATCAAATCCATGGTCCGCCGAAAGTAGATGAAGAGGGCGCCCCGAGCAAAGCGCACCGAACAGCGCGGTATTGCCAAGATCTGCCGCCACCGTCGAGACGGCAGCAATGCTGGCTTCGGCCGGAAGCGTCAGACGATCCAACACCGTGCGCACATACTGCACAATCTGCCGATGCTCCACCGCGACGCCTTTGGGCTGGCCGGTCGAGCCGGACGTATAAATGATATAGGCCAGATTCTGCGGCGTGACCTCAGTCGTTGGGCGATGGTCATCCCGTTGTGCAATCTCTCGTGCCTGTCGATCGAGCAGCACGAGGCTGGCCTTAAACCCGGAAACGCCCTCTGCCTGACTACTGTTGCTGAGCACGATCACCGCACCGCTGTCAGTCACCATGTGCGCGAGACGTTCTTTGGGGAAACCTGGATCCAGCGGAACATAGGCTCCCCCGGCCTTGAGCACCGCCAGCAGCGCAATCACCAGATCCAGCGACCGTTCGAAGCAGATCGCCACTCGTTTCTCCGGCCCCACGCCCCGTTCTTGAAGATAATGTGCGAGGCGATTGGCGCGACGGTCCAATTCCCGATAACTCAGCCGGTCGGTTTCGGTCACCACCGCAGTGGCATCGGGCCGTTCCTGAACCTGTGTCTCGATCAACGCATGCATGCAGACATCGGATGCAGGCGACGGCGAAGCGGATCGATTCCATGCCATCAATTGCCGGCGCTCTGCTTCAGGGAGGAGAGAAATCTCCCGAAGTGGTCTCTCGGGTGCGGCTCTCATGTTCTCGAGTAGGGTGTCGAAATGGCGTAAGAGCCTGGACACTGCGGCATGCGCGAAGCGACGATGCATATAGGAGACGATCAGCTTCGTCTCCCTGCCCGGTTCGACCATCAGCGACATGGGATAGTTATTGCGGCCGGTCGTCCGTGTGTAGGGCTCATTCTTGTGGAGAAAAACGGGTTCGACCGTCAGTGCCTGCGGCAAACCGTCGGCTTCCACTTCAGGATAACTTTCGAAGACCACCAGACTGTCGAACAGCGCGCGGCCTCCTGGATTATCACCCCACCGTTGAATGCTCGCGAGCGGGGTCCACTCGTACTGGCGGAGGAGACTATTCTGTTCTTGTATACCTCGAAGCCATGAGGAGAGAGGCATGTCGGAATGGACCGCCACTCGAATCGGTACCGTGTTTATGAACAGCCCGACCATATCCGCGACTCCGGACAGATCAGCCGGTCGACCCGATACCGTTGCCCCGAACAATACGTCGGACTCTCCGCTGTATCGATGGAGCAACAACGCCCAGGCACCTTGGATCATCGTATTCATCGTGATCCGCAATTGCCTCGAAAAAGACTGGAGGGTGGACGTCCGCTCGGATGAGATCCGCAGGGACTGCTCGGCGAAAGGAAGCGAATCCTTTGCTCCTCGATCCTGAGGCGGCTCGATGGACAGTGCCGTCGGCGTCGAAAATCCCTTCAAGGCTTCACGCCAATAGGACTCAGCCTGCTGCACATCCTGTCGGTTCAGCCAGCCAATATAGTCTCGATAGGGCCGCGGTATCGGGAGCGCGTGATCTCGACCCTGCACGGTCGCATCATAGGCAGCCATCATATCTTTGAGCACCAGCGCCATGCTCCATCCGTCCAGCAGGATATGATGGTGACTGTTGATGAAGAGCCATTCCTCCTCCGTCGTACGGATCAGATGCAGCCGCATCAGGGGAGGCACGAGAAAATCCCAGCCAGCCGAACGGTCCCGATCCAGCAGCGAGTGGAGCATTTGGCGGTGCTCCACTGCCAGCGCCTCACGCCAATCGTATCGTTCAATCGACAGGGACGCCTGACGACGCACGACCTGCATCGGCCTGTCCACTCCTTCCCAGATGAAGGCAGTACGAAGAATGGGATGGCGCTCCACGACGAGCTGCCAGGCCCTTTCGAAGGCATCCGGACGCAAGGCACCCTTCAGCGAGTAAACATGCTGATAAAAATACGGGTCTTCCTCGGCATCCGCGATACGATGGAACAACAATCCCTGCTGAAGTGGGGACAGGTAATACATCGACTCGATGTTCGGTCTATTGCGCATGGCTCCGTTCCACTTTCTCTAGAATTGCGTCGAGGGCGTCCTGTTCGATATCAACATCCGGAAAATCAGACGGCGTATAGCCTCCGGCGTCGATCGAGAGACAATGGGCAATCAATATCCGCAGATGTGACTGATAGGACGCACTGAGCCTCTCAATGGTCGTCCGTCGATAGCGCGCGCCGCTGTAGCTCCACGTCATGCCCAGTTTCCCCTCCGCAATCTCCGCGCTGATCGTCAATTCGTACCGCATTGGATTATCCGGAGCATGTTCGCTTCCGGTCGATTCGTGCGCGAGCGCGAAGAGGCGACGATCGACGACACCTTGGTCGAGTTGGCCCAGATAGTTGAAGCAGACCTGTGCCGGCAATTGAGTTCGCAACCGGTCCGCGCCGGCGGAGGATTCCAGATATCGGAGAGCCCCATACCCGACTCCGCCAGAGGGAATTTTTCGCAGCTGTTCCTTAATGCTCTTTAACACATTCCCTAGGGATCCTTGCGGGAGCGTGAGGGCAACCGGATAGATACTCGTAAACCATCCGACGGTTCGGGACAGATCCAGATCTGGAAAAAGATCTTCGCGCCCATGTCCTTCAAGGTCGATAAGCAGCCGGTCACTGCCCGTCCAGCCCGTGAAGGTCTGGACCAGCGCCGTCAGCAGGAGGTCGTTGATCTGTGTCTGATAGGCAGCGGGGGCATTCCGCAATAAGGCTTCCGTCTCATCTTCAGTGAGCGAGCATGCGATCGCCTCTACCGTCTGCTCCATCCGGTCGCCCTCAGGATGGTCAACTGGAACCGGTGAAGACACCCGTCTTCCAGGATGATCCCAATATTCGAGTTCATGCCGGAGCGTGTCTGACTGAGCGAAGGTCTGCATTCGTTCTGCCCATTGCTTGTACGAACTGGTCTTTCCCGGGAGGCGGATGGACCATCCTTCCTGCTGTTGCACATAGGCCGTCTGAAGATCTTCTAAAATAATTCGCCATGACACGCCGTCGATGACCAGATGATGCGCGATCAGCAACAGTCTGGCCGGACGAGTTTCTCCGAAATCGAACCTCACGACTTGAAAAATAGGACCTTGCTCCAGATGAAGGTTCCGCTGATATTCGCTCGCGCTGGATGCCAGAGCCTCCGCTTGCCGACCTTCCGGCAACTGGGAGAGATCTATGCGAGGAATCGTTGTGCCGTTTTGCGGCGTGTCGATCCTCTGGCTCCAGGCAGCTCTTTTGGAAAAGCGCGCTCGCAGGATATCGTGATGCGCAAGAACATGGTCCACCGCACATTCCAAGGCTGATTGGTCGAGAGAATTCTGCACCGTAACCAGAATGGATTGATTCCAATGGTGCGGATTCGGCAGGTCTTGTTCGAAAAACCACTGTTGCACAGGAGTGACGGTCAATGCTCCCGTGACAATCCCCTGCTCCGCATGAATTTGCCTGGCGACGTGCTTCTCGATATCTTCTGCCGTGCAGAGTTCCGCAATGGTCTGGTGCTGGAACAGGTGCCGTGGCGTGAGTGAGAAACCCTCCTGTTTCGCTTGAGAGATCACTTGCAGCGCGAGAATCGAATCGCCGCCGAGTTCAAAGAAGTTGTCGTAGCGGCCGATTCGGGGGAGCCCGAGCACCTGGGCCCAGATCGCCGCCAAGGTCTGCTCCGGCTCCGTCTGCGGCGCCTCATAGGCCGTCGTCCGCTGGCGCTCGGCGTCCGGCGCCGGCAACGCCTTGCGGTCCACCTTGCCGTTCGGACTCAACGGCAGCTCCTCCAACAGCACGATCGCGGCCGGCACCATGTACTCAGGCAACCGGCGCGCCAGCCCCTGCTGCAACCTCCCATTCTCAATTGCGGTACCCGCGTCGGTTGTCACATAGCCCACGAGCCGCGTCGTCCCCGACGTTTCCGCCCGCGCCACCACCACCGCCTCGCGCACGCCCGGTTGCTGCCGTAATGTCTGTTCGATCTCGCCCAGCTCGATCCGGAATCCTCGGATCTTGACTTGATGGTCCAGACGTCCCAGATAGTCGAGCACGCCATCCGCCCGGAACCGGACGAGGTCGCCGGTGCGATAGAGGCGCTGCCCCGCGGACGCGCTGAACGGATCAGGCACGAACCGCTCGGCGGTGAGCGCCGGGCGGCGGTGATACCCCCGCGCCACCCCGACCCCACCAATATAGAGCTCGCCCGGCACCCCCACCGGCACCGGCTGGCCCTGTGGATCGAGCACATAGATCTGCGTGTTGGCGATCGGCCGGCCTATGGGCACGGTGCTGATCTCAGGGGTCTGCGGACAGGTCCAGGCCGTCACGTCGATAGCCGCTTCCGTGGGGCCATAGAGATTGTGCAGCCGGACGGTCGGCCACTGGGCCGCCACCCGTGGCGGCAGGGACGCCGGCAGAGCTTCGCCGCTACAGATGATCTGCCGGAGCGAGGTGCAGCGCGCGACGCCGGGACTGTCGAGGAACGCCTGCAGCATCGGCGGCACGAAATGCAGCGTGGTCACGCCCGCGCTCACGATGCGGGCGATCAATGCCGCCGGGTCTTTGTGTTCCTCCGGCGCGGCCAGGATGAGTTCGGCGCCGGCCGAGAGGGGCCAGAAGAATTCCCACACGGAGACGTCGAAACTGATCGGGGTTTTCTGCAGCACCCGGTCGGCGGCGTTCAGAGGATAGGCTTCTTGCATCCACTGCAGGCGGTTGCGCAACCCACCGTGGGTGTTACTGGCGCCTTTGGGTTGGCCGGTGGAGCCGGAGGTATAGATGGTATAGGCCAGCTGCGAGGCGGTGAATCGGCCGGGCGGCGCGGTGATCGGCTGCCGGGCGATCGTCGTCCTGTCACGATCGAGACAGAGGGTATACCCGGCAAAGCCCAGCGGGGCAATGAGCGCCTCGTGGGTCAGCAAGGCCGCCACTTGACTGTCGGCCAGCATGAACGCGAGCCGGTCAGTGGGATAGGTCGGATCGAGCGGGACGTAGGACGCGCCTGCTTGGAGGATGCCCAGCAGGCCGACCACCAGATCGAGGGAGCGCGCCATCGCAATCCCCACGAGAGTCTCTGGGCCGACGCCCTGGGCCCGCAGGGTCTGCGCCACTTGGTTGGCTCGCGCCAGCAATGCGCCATAGGTCAGCGTGCCGGCGCCATCACGCACCGCAATGGCCGCCGGAGTCCGCGCGGCCTGCGCCGCGATCAGCTCCGGCACCGTCCGATCTGTCGGATAGGCCTGCGCCGTCGCGTTCCACCCCGCCACTACCATCGCCCGCTCCGCCGCCCCCATCAGCGGTAAGGCCGACAAGCGCTGTTCAGGCTGTACCACGATCGCTTCCAAAAGAGTTTGAAAATGACCGGCCATCCGAACAATGGTGACAGCCTCGAACAAATCCGTGTTGTACTCGAAAAACCCCGTGAGTCCGTCCGGCTCAAGCGTCATTTCCAACGACAGATCGAACTTGGCGCTGCCAGGATCAATCTCGAGCATCTCAAGTTTCAGATCCGGGAGGTCGAGCGTCTGAGGAGCCAGTGTTTGAAGGGCAAACATCACCTGGAAGAGCGGTGAATGGCTCAAATCGCGGGTCGGACGCAAGGCATCGACGATATGCTCGAACGGCAGATCCTGATGACTCTGTGCCCCCAGAACGACCTCCCGGACACGGTCCAACAGGTCGATGAAGCGCGGATTACCAACGAGATCGGTCCGGAGGACCAGCGTGTTGACGAAGAACCCGATGAGATCCTCCGTCTCAAGGCTGGTCCGATTCGCAATCGGCGTACCGATCGAGAGATCGGTTTCTCCGCTATATCGATGCAACAGCACCTGAAATGCCGCCAACAAGGTCATGAACAATGTCGCCTCTTGCCGCCTACCGACGGTGTGCAGCCCGGCCGTCAAGGTGGGCGATATCGTGATGGACTGCCGAGCGCCGTGAAACGTTTGCACGGACGGACGAGGATGATCGGTCTGCAATGCCAGGACGGCGGGAGCCCCACTGAGTGCCTGTTTCCAGTAATCGAGCTGCCGCTCTAGCACCTCCCCGGCGAGCCACCCACGCTGCCACTGTGCATAGTCGACATACTGCAGTCGCGGAGACGGGAGCGGAGACGGCTGGCCAGCCTGCAATGCAACGTATGAGGAGATCATATCGGCCAGCAAGAGATTCAGAGACCAGCCGTCGGCGATGACATGGTGCAGTGTCACCATCAAGACATGATCCTGCACATTCAGTTGAAATAATCGCGCCCGCCACAGCAACCCGCCTTCGATCTTGAATGCGTGCCGGGCTTCTTCGGCGGCCAGCCGCTGTACCTCCTGCTCCATATCGCCGTCGACCGAGGGTGTCGTGGATATACAGACGAAGGGAGTCGGCAGAGATTCATCGATCATCTGCGACGGCCGCCCATCGTTCGCCGTAAATATCGTGCGCAACATATCGTGACGACGAGCCACGGCGTCAAAACTCGCCTGCAATGCTGCGACGTCCAGCGGACCGGCCACTCGAATACCGAAGGCGAGGTTATAGAACCAGCTATCCGGTTCCAGTTGCGTCAAAAACCAAAGCCGCTGTTGTGCAAATGAAAGTGGGAGCGGTCCTTCCTTGGGGACGGGAACTATCGATGGAGGTTGCGCTCCGACCCCTTTTGCCCGCATCTCGTCCACGGCTTCGGCTAGCTCCGACACCGTGGGAGCATCGAACAGGGTCCTGAGTGGCAGCTCGATATGAAAGGCGCTACGGATTCGCGACACGATTTGAGTCGCGAGCAGCGAATGTCCCCCTAGCTCGAAGAAATGGTCGTGTACTCCCACACGATCCACAGCAAGAATGTTCACCCACATGCCGGCTAACAACTCCTCCGTCGTCGTGCGGGGCGCGACGTAGCGCTGTGCAAGGTGATCATCGGCGCCGGGAGCCGGCAAAGCCCGACGGTCTACTTTCCCGTTGACGGTCCGCGGCAACGTGTCGAGCTGCACGAACAACGCGGGAACCATATATTCAGGTAGCTGGGCCTCCAGAAACTGCCGCAAGGCGGCGGCATCGGCCGGCTCCGTTTCACGATTGACGATATAGGCGACCAATCGCCGGTCTCCCGACCGATCTTCGCGCACCACGACCACGGCTTCTCGAACAGATTGATGCCGGTTCAGATGGGTCTCGATTTCACCGAGTTCGATCCGAAATCCCCTGATTTTGACTTGATGATCCAAGCGTCCCAAGTACTCGATCGTGCCGTCTCGCCGATATCGCGCCAGATCGCCCGTGCGGTACAGCCGCGCTCCCTGTTCCTTCCAGAAGGGATCGGGCACGAACGATTCGGCGGTGCGCGCCGGATCATGCAAATATCCTCGCCCGACACCGATGCCTCCGATACACAGCTCTCCCGGCACCGCGACCGGAACCGGCGAGAGACACGTATTCACAATATAGAGCCGGATGTTGGGGATCGCGCGTCCGATCGGAACACGGGGGAGATCCTCGGGAGGAGCGGTCAGGATCGGATACACCGCGACATCATCGGCACATTCCGCCGGTCCATACGCGTTCATCAGGGGAATCTGCGGATACTGCACGAACCATTGACGACATAATGCCGGTGGCAGAGCTTCGCCCGTCGGCAAGACCCAGCGGAGCCTGGACAAAGCGGGCGGCGAAGCCATCGCGCGGCCGGACTCCAGCAACGCCTGTAGAAGGGCGGGAACGGTCTCGAAAACACTAATCCCCGCCTCTTCAAGATGCGGCAGCAGCTTGGCGGGATCGCGGACGATCTCGTCGGGCACGATATGCGTACGTGCGCCGGACAAGAGCGCCGTCAGAAATTGCCAGACTGAAATATCAAAACATTGCGATGCCGTCTGCGCGATGACGTCTGTCGAGGAGATGGGCAAGGACGAGAGTTTGCTCGACATGTTGTTGAGCATGCCGCCTTGCGTGACCATTGCTCCCTTGGGAACGCCGGTCGAGCCGGACGTGTAAATGACATAGGCGAGATGTTCCGGACGCGCGCGTGTCGGAAGATCATACTCGAGGCCCGGTTCAGCCAATACGGTATCCAGCGACAACAGGCGGGGGCGAGATTCCGGCGGCATGGAAGCTAATGCTAGAGTCATCCGCTCGAACAGTCCCGCCGACGTCACGAGCACCGCTACCCGACTTAGTTCGAGAACACGCACCAGACGCGACGTGGGATGATGAGGATCCAGCGGAAGATAGGCGCCGCCGGCTTTGAATACACCCACGATCATCGCGAGGAGAGCGGGGCTTCGTTCGTCCAGCAGGCCGACGATGGATTCAGGGCCGACCCCCGTCGACACCAAGGCGTGGGCCAGGCGGTTGGCCCGCCGGTTCAGTTCGCAATAACTCAAGGCTTCGCCCCGGCAGGAAACCGCTGACGAATGCGGCGCCCGTCGGACCTGTTCTTCGAACCGGACATTGAAACTCCTGTCGTCCGGCTCCTGCGTTGCCGTCTCGACCCAGGTCGATAATAGCTGTGCGCGTTCATCCTGTCCGAGCAGCGGCAATTCGCCGATTCGCGCGTCAGGCTGCTGCACCATCGCTTCCAGCAACCGCTTCAAATGTCCGATCATTCTGACGACCGTTTCCGAATCGAACAGCTGACGGTCATAGGACAGTTTCAGTCCCAGTTCTTTCCCCGGCCATCCCATCACCGTCATGGGGTAGTTGGTATGAACCCTGTATTGTTCTTCTTCGGCGCGAAACATGATCCGGCCTTCGAAGAGCGCGGGATCGACCGGCGCATTCTCGAAGACAAACAGGCTGTGAAACAGCGCTTCTCCCCGCGGGACTTCGCTGCAGCGCTGAATCTGGACGAGTGGCGTGTATTCAAACTCCCGCAGCCGAATATTCTCCGCCATCAGATCTGTGAGCCACGGAAGGAAGTGACGGTCCGGCGAAACCCTTACGCGTAGGGGAAGTGTATTGATGAACAGCCCGAGCACGGATTCCACACCCAGCAGGCCTGGCGGTCGGCCGGCGACGGTCACACCGAACAGAATGTCCTGATCACCGCTGTAATAACTCAAGAGGATCGCCCATGCGCCTTGCACGAACGTGTTCGGCGTCAGTCGATGCCGTTGGGCCAATGAGACCAGCGCCGCTGTCGTATCGGCGTTCAGATGGACGCAATGATCCGCTGCGTCTTCATTCTGATCGGCGAGACCTTCCGGCAGTCGGTCGTACGCCAGCGGCGTGGGCGTCGGGAAATCACGGAGATAGTCGCGCCAAAATGTTTGCGCAGTCTCCAAGTCCTGCTTTTGCAGCCATGCGATGTAGTCCCGATAGGGGCGCGGCTTATCTGCCTGGCAGTCCCGTCCCTGGGCACAGGCTTCATAATGAGCCAGAAAATCCATGAGCAGCGGCGAAATGCACCATTCATCTAAAAGAATATGATGAAAACTGTGGGCGAACTGATACGTGTGATCGGTCAAGCGAATTAGACGCAATCGCATCAACGGTGCTTTGGCAAAGTCGAATCCTGTTTCCAGTTCGCTTTGCAACAGGGCGTCAAGACGGGTGATTTGTTCCACCCGATCAGTTCCACGCCAATCCATCACATCGAGAGGAACTTCTACCTGTTTGTGCACAGCCTGCAGCGGACGCTTTTGACTCTTCCACACAAAGGACGTGCGCAAGATCGAATGACGCGCGATCACCTGTTCCCACGCCAGACGAAAGACCGCGGCATCCACGTCTCCCTCCACGTAATACCGGTTCTGCATCAGATAAATGCCCGTTCCTGGATTCATCAGCGTGTGGAACAGCATGCCTTCCTGCATCGGCGAGAGCTGGTAAATGGCTTCGATATGTTTTGCGGCGCCGTCCTTGGTCGAATCGGCCTTCAATGCATCGATCATGTTCGCGTAAATCCTCTACCCGATTTCTTCCAATAAGCTCTGCATGTCGTCATCCGTCAGTTCCACATCCGCAATACGAGTTGGGGCGCCGGCGTCCGACAAGAATCCTTCCATTGTCACGCTGCCGATTACCGCAACAGCGGCAGCAGACGCAATCGTTGGGTTGTCGAAGAGTTGCTTCGGCGTCAATTGGATTCCTGTTTGATGGGCTCGCGCCAGGATCTGCAGGCTGTTGATCGAATCGCCGCCGAGTTCAAAGAAGTTGTCGTAGCGGCCGATTCGGGGGAGCCCGAGCACCTGGGCCCAGATCGCCGCCAAGGTCTGCTCCGGCTCCGTCTGCGGCGCCTCATAGGCCGTCGTCCGCTGGCGCTCGGCGTCCGGCGCCGGCAACGCCTTGCGGTCCACCTTGCCGTTCGGACTCAACGGCAGCTCCTCCAACAGCACGATCGCGGCCGGCACCATGTACTCAGGCAACCGGCGCGCCAGCCCCTGCTGCAACCTCCCATTCTCAATTGCGGTACCCGCGTCGGTTGTCACATAGCCCACGAGCCGCGTCGTCCCCGACGTTTCCGCCCGCGCCACCACCACCGCCTCGCGCACGCCCGGTTGCTGCCGTAATGTCTGTTCGATCTCGCCCAGCTCGATCCGGAATCCTCGGATCTTGACTTGATGGTCCAGACGTCCCAGATAGTCGAGCACGCCATCCGCCCGGAACCGGACGAGGTCGCCGGTGCGATAGAGGCGCTGCCCCGCGGACGCGCTGAACGGATCAGGCACGAACCGCTCGGCGGTGAGCGCCGGGCGGCGGTGATACCCCCGCGCCACCCCGACCCCACCAATATAGAGCTCGCCCGGCACCCCCACCGGCACCGGCTGGCCCTGTGGATCGAGCACATAGATCTGCGTGTTGGCGATCGGCCGGCCTATGGGCACGGTGCTGATCTCAGGGGTCTGCGGACAGGTCCAGGCCGTCACGTCGATAGCCGCTTCCGTGGGGCCATAGAGATTGTGCAGCCGGACGGTCGGCCACTGGGCCGCCACCCGTGGCGGCAGGGACGCCGGCAGAGCTTCGCCGCTACAGATGATCTGCCGGAGCGAGGTGCAGCGCGCGACGCCGGGACTGTCGAGGAACGCCTGCAGCATCGGCGGCACGAAATGCAGCGTGGTCACGCCCGCGCTCACGATGCGGGCGATCAATGCCGCCGGGTCTTTGTGTTCCTCCGGCGCGGCCAGGATGAGTTCGGCGCCGGCCGAGAGGGGCCAGAAGAATTCCCACACGGAGACGTCGAAACTGATCGGGGTTTTCTGCAGCACCCGGTCGGCGGCGTTCAGAGGATAGGCTTCTTGCATCCACTGCAGGCGGTTGCGCAACCCACCGTGGGTGTTACTGGCGCCTTTGGGTTGGCCGGTGGAGCCGGAGGTATAGATGGTATAGGCCAGCTGCGAGGCGGTGAATCGGCCGGGCGGCGCGGTGATCGGCTGCCGGGCGATCGTCGTCCTGTCACGATCGAGACAGAGGGTATACCCGGCAAAGCCCAGCGGGGCAATGAGCGCCTCGTGGGTCAGCAAGGCCGCCACTTGACTGTCGGCCAGCATGAACGCGAGCCGGTCAGTGGGATAGGTCGGATCGAGCGGGACGTAGGACGCGCCTGCTTGGAGGATGCCCAGCAGGCCGACCACCAGATCGAGGGAGCGCGCCATCGCAATCCCCACGAGAGTCTCTGGGCCGACGCCCTGGGCCCGCAGGGTCTGCGCCACTTGGTTGGCTCGCGCCAGCAATGCGCCATAGGTCAGCGTGCCGGCGCCATCACGCACCGCAATGGCCGCCGGAGTCCGCGCGGCCTGCGCCGCGATCAGCTCCGGCACCGTCCGATCTGTCGGATAGGCCTGCGCCGTCGCGTTCCACCCCGCCACTACCATCGCCCGCTCCGCCGCCCCCATCAGCGGTAAGGCCGACAAGCGCGCCTGGGGTGTCTCGATCATCGCAGTCATCAGACCTTCAAAATGGCATGCGATACGGGCTATGGCATCATCATGGAACCGCCGCCGTTGATACCAGAATGCAACAGTCAGGTCCTTTCCGGGCAACACGTTGAGAGTTAAGGGATAGTTCGTTTGTCCCTGAAGCGTCGCCTGCTCTACCACAAGCCCGGAAGCCCCTTGCTCCAACGTTTCATCCGTCGGATGATTGTCGAATACGATCAGGCTCTCGAACAACGATTGACCGCGCGGCATCTCGCTCCATCCTTGAACCTGGGCTAGAGGGGTCTGTTCATACTCCCGCAGGGCGCTGTTCCGCATGAGCAGCTCCCGCAACCATTGATGCACGACGGCCTCAGGCGGCACCGAGAGACGAAGCGGCAGCGTATTGATGAACAGACCGACCATCGATTCGATTCCAGGGATCTCGGCCGCACGACCGGAAACCGTCGTGCCGAAGACGATGTCCGTCTCACCACAGTATCGACTCAGCAACAGCGCCCAGACCCCCTGTACCAGCGTGTTTTCTGTCACAAGGCACCGTTGGGCGCATGCCCGAATCGCTGCAGTCGTCGTCGACGAAATCGTCAGTGTGAACACACCGTAGTCCACAACTCCATCGGACTCCTCCTCCTTCGCATCGCCTCCCAACAGGGTCGGCGCGGTAAAACCTTTGAGGGTGGCACGCCAAAACGCTTCCGCAGCGCCTGGATCCTGTTGCAGGAGCCAGGCAATGTAACGCCGATAGGGAACGGGAAGGTCTTGCGCCGGTTCTTCTCCGGATCGAAGCGCTTGGTAGGAGGTTAGAACTTCGTTCAGCAGGATCGGCAAACACCAGCCGTCCATGAGGATGTGATGGTGAGTCCAGACCACTTCATACATCTCCGGCGCAACAAGGATCAGCGCCAAGCGCATCAAGGGAGGATGCTCGAAGTCGAAGTCGAGCCGCCGGTCTTCCTGCACAAATTGTCGCAAGCGAGCCTCTTGCTCGCTGCCCGAATATTCCTGCCAGTCGAGTTCCAGCCAAGGGAGGTCTGCCGAAGGCATTACGATCTGTACCGGTAACGGCACGCTCCGCCACATGAATTTCGTTCGAAGCACCGCGTGCCTGGCCACGAGCCGCTGCCAGGCCTTGCGGAACGCCTGTCCATCCAACGCTCCCCGCAATCGGCAGCGCATCTGCTCAATGTAGACGCCCGATTTCGGCGCATACGCGCTATGAAACAACAGCCCCTGCTGTAAATGACTCAGCGGATAGAGATCCTCCAGATCCGGGCAGGCATGCCGAACTATGCCGGCAGTGACTTCATCGACAAACGTGGACGCATTCCATGTCAGGGAAGATACCTCCGTTGTCAAGGATGAGGAGGACGCATGGGCGGCCAATTCCCCAACGGTTTGATATTGGAAGAGCTGCCGAGGAGTGAGCAGGATGGCTTTCTGTCTCGCGCGGCTCACCACCTGCAAACTGAGGATGGAATCTCCGCCAAGCTCGAAAAAATTATCCTCTGCTCCGACTCGCTCAACTCCCAAAAGGTCGGCCCAAATTCCAGCCAGGGCCTCCTCCACGGCCGTCCGAGGCGGCACATATTCGCGCGTGCTCTTCTGTTCTGGAATGGGCAAGGACTGCCGGTCTACCTTGCCGTTGGGTGTGCAAGGAAGCGAGTCCATAAGGACGAAGCAAGCAGGAATCATCGCGTCGGGCAGAGACATTCGCAACGCCGCGCGCCATGATTCGCGCTGATTGTCGCCTTCGATTGACGTCACCACATAGGCGGTCAACCGCTTTTGCCCAGGGCAATCCTCACGCAAGGCCACAACAGCGTCTCGAATGCCCGGGAGTTCGCGAAGACGGGCCTCGATTTCCCCTACCTCGATTCGCACCCCCCGCAGTTTGACCTGGTGATCGAACCGCCCGAGAAATTCCAGACTCCCGTCGGCACGCCTGCACGCGCGGTCACCTGTGCGATAGAGACGCATCCCCGGGTCTTTTCCGAAAGGATCAGGCACAAACGATTCGGCGGTCCGCGCAGAGTCTTGTAGATACCCACGCCCGACCGCGATGCCCCCGACACAGATTTCGCCGGGAACCTCAATCGTCGTCGGTTCCAACCATCGATCCAATACATAGAGCCGAACGTTCTGAATGGGCAAACCGATGGGCATGCAGATTCGCGCACGCGCGGGAGGCACGGTGATCGGAGCCATGGCCACATCATCGGCACACTCCGCCGGCCCATAGGCATTCATCAGCGGGATGTGCGGAAATTGCTGAAGCCAGTTGCGGCAGAGTTGCGGCGGAAGCGCCTCGCCGGTCGGAAGCATCCAGCGGAGCCTGTGCAACGGATAGGCGGTGGAGCCGGCTGCAGTATCGAGCATGCCTTGCAGGACCACCGGAACGGTTTCGGCGACCGTGGCGCCCGATTCATTCAGACACGTCAATAGCGCGGCCGGATCGCGTGCGATATCGTCAGGGACAATCAACGTACGGCCACCGCACAGCAGCGCCGTAAGAAATTGCCAGACCGAAATGTCGAAACAGGACGATGCCGTTTGCGCGACGACAGCTTGGGCATCCAAGCCCAAAACCGCGATCTTGCTCATCAGGTGATTGACCATGCCCTGCTGCGTCACCATCGCGCCTTTCGGCACCCCGGTGGACCCGGACGTATAGATGACGTACGCGAGTTGATCCGGCGACGACTGTCGAGGTGGATGACATTCTGGCGCACTCAGTGCCCGGATGTGTTCCATCGTCAGCACAGGAATGTCTTGCGACTGCGACAGCCTCGAAGATGCGCCAAGCAGCCATGCCCGATAGGGCTCTGTGGTCAAGACGACCTCGGCATGGCTCAATTCAATGAGTCGGCTCCAACGCGCGACCGGATGGGTCGGATCGAGCGGCATGTAAACGCCACCGGCCTTGAGGACCCCGATCAACATGGCCAAAAAGGGAATCCCGCGTTGATCGAGCACCGCCACGATCGATTCTGCGCCCACTCCCGTTCGGCCCAGTGCGTGTGCCACCTGATTGGCAGCCGCATTCAATTCCCGATAGGTCAGTGACTGTCCCTGACAGACGACGGCAATAGCCTCGGGACACCTCTCCACCTGTGCCTCGAACAAATCTGCATATCCGGTAGTCACAGGCAAACTCGATTCTCGGCCGTGACTCTCAGTCACAACGTGATGCCATTCCGATGCCGCCATGAACGGCAATTCGTGTGCACGCGCCTCAGGGCGATCGACGATCCCTTGAAGCAGCCGTAGCAGCTGATCCGTCATTCTGAGGATCGTCGATTGCTCGAAGAGGTCGGTGTTGTACTCGAATGCGCCTTCCAGTCCTTGCTCCGTTTCAGCCATGTCGAGCGAGAGGTCGAACTTGGCAGAGGCAATATCCACTTCCTGTATCTCGACGGAAAGGCCCTGAAGCCTGATAGCCTGAGACAGCGTGGTCTGAAGAACGAACATGACCTGAAACAACGGAGAGTGACTCAAGTCGCGCACAGGCTTCAGCGCGTCAACCAGTTCTTCGAATGGAAGGTCTTGATGCGCTTGAGCGCCGATGACCACCTCACGTACCCGTGCGAGCAACCGGGAAAACGGCGGATTCCCGGAGAGATCGGCGCGCAAGACGAGGGTATTGGCGAAGAAGCCGATCAAATCCTCGGTCTCGCGTCTGGTCCGGCAGGCGACCGACGTGCCGACACAGACATCGTCGATTCCCGTATACCGGAGCAAGAGCACTTGAAAGGCGGCCAGCAGCGTCATAAACAGCGTCACGCCTTCCCGGCGGCTGAGCGCGATCAGCGCCTGCGCAACCTTCGCCGGCACCACAAAGGTATGCCGGCTTCCAGACGACGCTTGGACTCCAGTTCTCGGCCGGCCGGTCGGGAGTTCCAACACCGGCAAATCACCGCTCAGTTGGCGCGTCCAATAGGCCAACTGGCGCTCCAGCACCGGCCCTTGCAACCATTGCCGTTGCCATTCTCCATAATCTGCATACTGGATTGGCAACGCCGGCAAGGGAGACACCGATCCGGCCATCCTGGCCGCATACAACAAGGCGAATTCCCGGGCCAGGATTTGCGCAGACCACCCGTCACACACAATATGATGGAGGGTGACGACAAGGACGTGCTCCTCCTCTTGCTTCTGCAGCAAACACAGGCGAATCAATGGGCCGCGTGAAAGATCGAACGGATGCTGTGCTTCTTCGACGATTGCTCGTTCGATCCTGTCGTCGCTCCCGGCGATGGTGATCACCCTGAGATCGACTTCCCGCTCCACCGCGATGATCTGCACGGGATTGCCATCCAGTGAAGCGAAAGTCGTCCGCAAGACTTCATGACGTCTCACGATGTCATTGAACGCGCCCTCGACGGCCTGCCGGTCGAGCACACCCTGTATCCGCACGGCGATCGCTGTGTTATAGGATGCACTCTCCGGCTCAAGGTGCGACAGAAACCACAATCGACGCTGCGCAAAGCTCATCGGGAACACATAGTGTTCTGTCTCCGCGCCCTCGGATTGCAGCGCCTCGCTTTGTGCGGCTTCGTCGTTCATCGGCATTCGGTCGACGCTCCCGACGACTCCGCCATCGCGACCAGGATCTGTCGCCGGCCCTTGAAGGGCGTACGCCCGTGCGCCGCCAACATATTGTCCAGCATCAACACATCTCCCTTCTGCCAGGAGAACTGAACCGCGAGACAACGATACACATCTCGAATTTCATCCAATATATCGGTCTCGATGGCAGAGCCGTCTCCGTAATAGGCGTGTCTCGGAAGATCCTCTTCGTTCACGGCGGACAAGAGCGCCTCGCGCACGGCCGGTTCCAAATTCGACACGTGAAACAAATGCGCTTGGTTGAACCATACCTGATCCTGAGTCCTGGGATGCGTCGCCACCGCCTGCGCAATCTGTCGCGTCCTCAGTTCGCCGTCCGGCTTCCACTCGAACAGGATCCTGTTCTTACGGCAATACAGTTCAACCGCGGCACGATCCACGGTGTTGAACACCTTCTGCCATGGCACATCAAGCCCGTTGCCGAAATTACGCACATACATCACCTGCTTCCTGATAAACCGTTCCCGGATACGCGTCGGAATCCGTGCAAAGACCTCCCGGCTGTCCGCAATGGGCGTATACCCGCCCTCTTCGGCAACCTGGCCGCAGTAAAACCAGATCTTCATCGGCCATTCCGTCGTGTACGCCTGCTCGTTGTGCAACGGAATACTTTGATGCGGAGGATATTCCGTCGACGTGTAGACCTGGTGATGAACCTGCGAGCGCGGTGTAGATCCGAATTCATAGGAAATCATCGAGGGCGTAAAGACACTCACAAATGCTTCGAAGTCCAACGGCGACGCCACCGGTAATCCTCGAAACAGGACGCCGCCATGAATCGACAAGTGCTTGTCGGCGCCGCGACGCGCAGCCGCCGAATATTCACTCAATCCCCGTGCCTCCCTCGCCGTCATCAACAACGGGAGACGTACTCCTGGGGAGAGCGACTCCGTCGAAAACAACAGCTTCGCGTCGATCTCCTCACCTGACTGAAGCGGTAGGGAACAACCCGTCCGAAGATCATTGTTCATCTGTGCTCCTCCGGATCATCCTGAATTCTTGCTCGCCGGACCGGTCCACCCGTTCGAATTGGACAGGGAGCGATGAGTACCGAGGCCTGTCGGTCCGGCATGCTCCTCATCAATGTCCATACCGCTGCAATGTCACGGCGACGGATTCGACCACGGCGGCTTGCGCGGTCCGTAGAAAAAAATGGTCCCCTTGAAACAAACACAATTGAAACACATCGGACGTATGGTCTCTCCATTGCTCAAGTTTCTCTGTTCCCACACCCTCGTCGTCCATGCCGCCGAAGGCCGAGATCGCACAGCGAAAGGGAGGTTCCGCGGCATGCACATACGTATCACGCAACGAGAAATCCGCACGGAGCGCAGGGAGAACGAGTTGCATCATTTCCGGATTTTCCAGCACTTCCCATGGGGTCCCGTTGAATCGCCGGATGCGATCGAGGAATTCCTCCTCCGGCATATCGAAGAGCGGATCATTGTCGAGAATCTGAGGCGCGGGACAGCCCGATACGAAAAGATGCGCCGGTTCGACGCCATAGCGCCGTCGTATCTCGCGCGCAAGTTCGAATGCGATCAGCCCGCCGATGCTGTGTCCGAACAGCGCGATCGGCCGATCGAGACTCGGCTCGATGACCTCCGCCAGCTCGGCGACCAAACGCCGGAGTTCTCCGATTGACGCATCATTCATTCGCGCCCCTCTCCCCGGCAACTGAACGGCACAGAGCTCGATATCCGGCGAAAGATATTGCGGCCAACTGCGAAACACTGCGGGTCCTCCGCCTGCATAGGGGAAACACAACAGCCGTATCCCAGCCGTCTGACGGCGGGTGACAAACCACGATTGTGATCGCGCAGCGGTCAGCATGACGGGATCGTCTTGTCCACCTGTTCAGCCATCCACTTGCGCAAACTCAACGGCCGCATGTCCGTCCACACCTCCTTGATGTAGTTCAAGCACTCTTGCTTGAGACCGGTCTTCCCCGCATCCGTCCACCCGAGAGGATTGTCCCGGTAGGACGGCCAGATGGAATATTGCTCTTCATGATTCATCACCACTTTGTAGACCGTCGTATCTTCCCGTTCGTCGTTTCCCATGGTGCCTCCTTATGTGGTTACGGTTAGGTCCCTTGCCCACCGTGGACTGCTGCAGCCGTTACATCTGCCACGGCAACGGGCGTCAATGTAAGTCGATGCGTGGCCGGACCTGCCAACAACGGCGAGGAAATCCCTTTGCTCCAGTAGGGATGCTGATCGCGGTAGTGGGGCGAAAACGGATGTCCTGACTGGCCCCCAGGCATATGAAAAATCCCGTCCCCGTGATGAGCCGGAGACACCACCAGTCGCTGGCTCGCAGTGAGACTCCCGCTGGCGACTCGCACACACTGGCCGCACCCGGGCACTTCTTCATTCGGCATGTTCAATAAGAATCTCAATCCCGGGAGTGCATCCGCCAACGGATGGGCCATCTGAACTAGATTCATGGTTCCCCAGGTCAATTCACCCAGCGTCGCCACATGATATTTCCCCATCAGGTCCTCGGCGCTTTTTTCCAGCACTTGCAAGAGGAAGGCATGCCAGTCCGCGAAGTGCTCCTGATCGGGCAATAGCTGCGGTACTTGTGCTGTCAGAAGTGCCCGCAACGGGGTATCCAGATCGCCGTCGTAGACGAATCGTTCGTCTTTCTCACGGCACATTTCTAAAAACGGAGCGAAGACCGACCGCGCCAACGATTTTCTGAATTCCACCAACAGCCCGAATCCTCTGCTCTCAACATCAGCCTTTCCACTCCACATCTGGAGCACGTGATGGATTTCCGATAGATGGGGGTTCTGCTGGAGTACGGTCTTACTCAACAACTGCAACGCGAGGTTCCGGTAAAACTCATAGATCTCTGTCGTCGTATCCAGTTGAAGAGCGAACAAATCCTGTTCACGCGCCGGGATCATGGTGCGCAGACGCTCCGTAATTCGATATGCCCGATACCCGCCAGCGAATGAATGTCCGATCACATAGGGATAGTCGCCGGCCACCATGCGCTGGTTCGCGCTCACGAGAAACCCGGACGGAGGGTTCACAATCCGCGGCAGCCGATCTGGTTCAATGAATCCCGACCAACCGGCCCGGCCATCTGCCCATGAGAGACTGACGGAACCGTCGAATCCATGACGAATGGGAATTCTTCCCGTATACGTCCAGGCGATGTCACCGTTGACATCCGCGAGCAGCACGTTGTTCGCAGGACCGGCGGCCCGATTTGCAACAGAAATCGCCTCCTGCAGAGAACGAACCCGATCCATGTACAGCAACCCCACGTCCACTGCATCCGGATCGAGGGCGGTCCAGCGAATTGCCACTGATCGACCGAGCAAGGGCTCGGCTGCCAGGGGACCCCAGATCGTTTCCTTCACATCCAACTGTCGGTCGTCTCCACCCTTGACCATAATCGTTTCTCGCCTGATCGCAAAAGAACGCCAGCCGTCTGCCGTCGCATACTCATGCGCATTACGAGGATTCAGTTCCACCTGCACGAGATCGAGAAAATCTCCCTCCACATTGGTCAAGCCCCACGCGACGTAGCCGTTCGATCCCGTGATCATGATAGGAATTCCTGGCACGACCATGCCAGCCATGTCGACGTCCTCATACCGAAGCTGGACGCGATACCAGATATTGGGAACCGCCACGTCGAGATGCATATCGTTGGCGAGAATGGCGCGGCCGTCTGCTGTTCTGGATCCCCCGACCGCCCAGGCATTCGATCCCACAACGGGATTATCGGAAATGATCATGGACGCCTGTGACGGCCTATTCAGATCGAGGGGGCGACGAACCGTCGCCAAACTCTGCACCGGAATAGGAGACGAAGCGGCCAATGACGTGGCCCCACGCAGCAGCATGTCGGTGTATGGATCGATGGCCGGGATGAGAAACGCCAAGACGTCATCCGGAAAAGTGCTGCGCATGACGGTGCGCATACGTTCATCGTCGTCATATCCATTCAGCATCTGAAACATTCCCAATACGACTAACAAACTGTCTTCCGGCCGCCATACCGATGGCCGATAGCCAAGCAGCACACATTCGACTGGAAGCCCCTTCATCTGTGCGAGGAATGCGTTGACTCCTTCCGCGTAGGCCTCCAACGCCGCTCTCTGCTCTCCGGGCAAGCGGCGCATGACGGCGTCCGCCACCTGCATGAATCCGACCGTTCGTTGCTTGAGGTCCATGTTCACGACCGACTCTCCGAGCACCTCGGCAAGCCGTCCGGCGCTGCTTCGACGCAACAGATCCATCTGAAATAGGCGGTCTTGCGCGGTCACGAAACCGAGCGCTCTCAGCGCATCCATCCGTGAGTCGGCCGTAATCGAAGGAATTCCTTGTTTGTCAGAAGTCACTGTCACCGGCGCCTGTAACCCCTGCATTTTGACGTCGCCGTCCAAGACCGGCAGGGAGGCGCGGAGCACCAGCACACCCCATCCGCCCACGACCGTCACAATTACGGCAGTGGCAATGGCCACGCCACGGAAAGGTGTCATGCTGTGCAATCCTGCTCTGCCGCCTTGACGGCCTCGGAGAAAATCATCGCGATCGTGTCGACCTGTTCTGCTGTGACGATCAAGGGCGGGAGAAACCGCACCACGCTGTTATTCCGCCCGCCGAGCTCCAGAATCAGGCCGCGCAGCAACGCTTCGCGCTGGATCCTGGTCGCGACAGCCGGCGCGGCAGCAAATGCCCCAGACTGATCCGGAGGATTTTCGGTATTGACGATTTCCACTCCGATCATCAGGCCCCGCCCCCGCACATCGCCGAAACTCCGTGAGTTCGCCTGTATCCCATGCAAGTGGCTCATCAGCCGTTCCCCCATCCGGGCGGCATGCAGCGCCACATGCTCGCGGCAAATGAAATCGATGGTGGCTTCCCCGGTCGCCATAGCCAATTGATTGCCCCTGAATGTGCCGGCGTGTGCCCCCGCGGTCCATTGATCTAATTCAGGTCGATACACCACCACGCTCAACGGCAATCCGCCGCCGATCGCTTTGGACAAGACGACGACATCCGGTACGATGTCAGCCTGTTCGAACGCGAACAGCGTACCGGTTCGCCCCAAGCCGGTTTGTATCTCGTCGACAATCAACGGAATGCCACGCTCACGAGTGATGCGGCGGATTTCCTGCAGCCAGCTGAGTGACGCCGGAATGACGCCACCTTCCCCCTGGACCACCTCCAAAATCATCCCGGCCGGTTCCACGATCCCGCTGTTAGGGTCGTCCAAGAGCCGCTCGATATAGGCACTGGAGAGACGATGCCCCTCTTCACCGCCCACGCCGAACGGGCAACGATACGTATAAGGGTAGGGTAAGAAATGGACATCAGCCATGAGCCCGCTGATGGCATTTTTGGGAGCCAGATGGCCTGTCAACGCCAGCGTGCCATGCGTCATCCCATGATAGGCACCTTGAAACCCCAGAATGGAACGTCGAGCACGGGCGATTTTTACCAGCTTGATCGACGCCTCTACCGCATCCGCTCCCGATGGTCCGCAGAACTGAATTTTTGCCCCGTCGGCAAACTTCTTCGGCAGACACTCGAACAACTTCTCGACGAAGCGGTCTTTGAGCGGCGTCGTCAAATCCAGCAGCTGTAGCGGGAGTCCGTCTCGCAGCATCCGGCTGATCGCCTCGACGACGACGGGATGGTTGTGTCCGAGGACCAATGCCCCGGCACCAGCCAGACAATCGATATAGGTCCTCCCCTCGGTATCTTGAACGTAAATACCTTTCCCTTTCTTGAGCGCCAGCGGCAGCCGGCGCGGATAACTGCGCGCGTTCGACTCTCTCAACGCTTGCCGTTCCAGATAGGGATTGGCGCCGAGATTTTCTATCGGTGGGGTCACCCCGATCGGTTCCCATATTTCATCGACATGAATCGTCATGTTTGTTCCTCCTTGGACAAAGAACCCGCCCGTACCGGGCCCGCGTCAATACCTGATGCCCGGGATTGAGACAGCGCGAAATCGTGCTCGCCGAGCACCATGGATGGCGTGGAGACGTTCACGATCCGGCCGTAATCCATTCGAACGCATCGATCGGCGAGCGGGAAGTATTGATCGTCATGTGTAATGACGAAGACTGCCTTGCCCTGCGCCTTCAGATCCGGCAAAAGCTCCGTGTAAAACACTTTTCGAAATAGAGGGTCCTGATCGGCCGCCCATTCATCAAAGACGTAGAACGGACGGTCTTCGACATACGCCGTCAATAGAGCGAGCCGCTTCCGCTGCCCTTGAGATAGCGCTTGGGTGGAGAACGCGCCTTGTTCGATCTGCACCTTGGACTGGAGTTGCAATCGCGCCAAATAGCCCAGCGCCTCCGCATCCAGATCGTCCTTCTGAAGTCCCAGTAGGGAATCGAACAGGTAGTAATCCGAAAACACCGTCGAGAACAATTGCCGATAGGCTTCACGATTGGCATCGTCAATCGGAACACCGTCGAGGCGGATTGTTCCCGACTCAGGCGTATAGAGCCCCAACAGCACCATCGCCAGCGTGGTCTTGCCGCTCCCGTTTCCGCCGATGAGAAAGGTTACTTCGCCGGGGGAAAAACTGAGATCGATCGGGCCCATGGAAAAGTTGGAATCTTCCGTCTCACGATAATAGCGATGTGTAACGCCCGACAGCTCCAGCCGCCTCCAACCAGCGAGGTCTATGCCAAGTGCAGTGCTGTGGCCATCTTCATCGCCAAGAGTCGCCGCAGGGGCGGCCAACGAAAGACCCAGCGACTCAATTTTCTTCAGGGCAATATTCGCCCGACCGACACCGGGCAGCAATTCTACGATCTGAGCAAACGGGCTCATCATATATAGAAGCACCAATGTCCCGCCGACCACGGTCTCGATAGGTAAGTGCCGCAAGGACGGCCATAGGAAAAGGACGACTCCGATAACCGCATAAAAGAGAAACGTACCCCAGCTGGACGCGATGGAATACACCGTCATGCCGCTGACGAAGTCCCGCTGATACTCGTTCACGGTTCGCTGCAGCAGCGTCCCGAGAAACGCTTGCCGCCGCGGACGATGTAATTTGAGCTCTTTGATCCCGGCCGTGATGGAGCGGAAATGCCGGAAGAGGGCATCGTTCGTTTCGCGCGCTCGTTTGAAATAGCGCAAGGCGCGCTGCTCCTGCATTTGGAATGTGACGCTGCCGAGCCCCATGCATGCCAGGACGAGAACCAGCAGCGGCCAGGACAGCCATCCCAGATACGCAAGACAGCCGATCGTCGTCGCCAGGTTGACGCAAATGAGCGGCAGCTGCACATAGGCCTGCGCGATCACGTCGGTGTCGTCGCTCAGTGCGGCCAGCAATCGGTGGGAGCCCAGTTCCTCAACCTGACGCAGCGGGGCCTGCAAAATGAGGCGACTCAGCTGCATGCGCAACTCTGAAATAGTGGTTTGCCCCAGCCTGGTCAGTAGAATCTCCGACAGCGCTTTGGACAAGGCGACCAGCAACGCGAGCGCCAGAAAACTCCAGGCAAGCGTATACGACGAGTCGGTCCCGTTCATTCCCTTATGAATGACGGCAATGATCGCGGCCCCTGCCAAACCGCTGACCACACCGGCCAGAACGGAACCCAGCAGCAATCGCCAAGAACTCCGTATCAAAAATCTGATCAAGCTCATCGCTATCCGTTCCTTCGCCCCTGTCTCGCCACAGTCGATCTCATGCCGAGGCCCCGCGCAACTGCCTTGCTTCGCGGGGAAGGGGAACGATTCTGGCCTCTTGCTGTACCCCAGCGGCTCGCGCCGCGCGAATCTGCCGGACCAATCCTAAAACCGTCGGCGTGTCGAAAAAATCGCGAAGCGACAGCTCGAGGTCGTAGAGTTCTTGAACGCGGTTCAACAGTTGAAGGGCGCTCAAGGATTCGCCCCCCAGCCGAAAAAAATCATCCTCCAGCCCCACGCGTTCGGCGCCCAAAATCTGTCGCCACAAGTCCCCCATCTCTCGTTCCAACGACTCCCCTGCCTCTGCGATGACCGACGGAGCTGCCGGCTGAGCAGCCTGCGATTGTGTCATCGATATCCGAGCGACGGACGCAGCCACCGTAGGCAGATCGCGAATGGACACGGCGATCTGCGGCAGGTTCGGACCGCGAAGAATCCGATGGACTGTTTCTTGACCTTCCTGCGGGGTCATGCCGACTAATTCCGCATCAGCGACCCGCAATGTCTTGAGCCAGGCTTCTGCTTGAACCGCCATGCCGACCTGACGCCACCGATCGAAATTCACGGAGATGACGCGTGTTCCCTGTTTCGTTCTGGCATGGGCAGTGGCGTCCAGAAAGGCATTGGCCGCGCAATAGGCGCCCTGCCCCACCCCTCCGACCACCGCCGTCAAGGAAGAACAGAACATCACAAACTCCGGTTGGACATCTCGAAACGCCTCTTCGAGCACCAAGGCTCCGGAAACTTTCGGCCGGAATTCCTCCCATACGGCTTCCGCCGTCTTCAACTCCAGGAGTCCGCCGCCGGCGACCCCCGCGGCATGAAACACCCCATGAATCCGGCCGAACTGTCGACAGGCTTCGGCAATCACTCCCTGCATGTGTGCAAGATCGGCGACATCGGCTTGAAGAGTCAGAATGCGCCCGCCCGATCGCTCCAGACAGGCCACATGCTCACGCTGCTTAGGAGTCGGAAGCGTCCGGCTCGTGAGAATCACCCGTGCACGCACGGTACGAATGAGATACTCGGCAAGGCAGAGTCCGACCCCTCCCACACCGCCTGTAATGAGATACACACCTTCCTCACGCAGCAGAGAAGGTCCGGCACCTTTTTTCTCAAGGATAAGTGGCTCGAACGTCTGCACCCATCGGTGCGGACCTCGGTACGCCACAACCGGCTCGGCATCGGGACTGCTGGCTTCAGCGATCAGGCGATCGTGGAGCGCATCCGGGTGCGGCTTACCCGCGGACGATCTTTCCAGGTCGATCACACGACATGTCACGCCCGGGTACTCTTGCGGAATGACACGACAGGCCCCCAGCAACGTGGCCTGTTCAGGACATAACGTTTCCTCCCCGGTGACATCATGCAACCCGTGAGAAAGCACGAGAATCGAGAGTCTAGCGCTACGCCGGCGCCCGAATATCTGCGCGAGAAGGAGCAGGTGGAGGAATCCTCTTTCTTGCGCCATCTGCATGCGCAAGGCAGCGGTTGTCCCTCTCGGTTCATCGCCGATTGTCCAGGCATGCACGAGACAGGATGGGAGCTGATCTCGGCTGGTCAAATCTCGCCGCAACAACTCATGATCGTCCTGGGAGTCGGGTCTGACTCGATAGGTCCCGTCGGAACGCCGTTCAAATCCATTTCCGGTCGACACCCTGACGACCGACCGGCCTTGTCGTTCCAGATCCTTGACGAGTGCCGTGCCGGTCGGCTGCTCATCGAGAAAAACAAGCCACTGTTCGTCGGGACATCGTTCGCCCTTCCCGACCAGCGCCGACCGTTTCCACGACGGTTGGTAGAACCACGTCGAGAGATCGGCCTGCCTGTCGCCGGACGCCGGCGCCTGAGCTGGATCAACCTGAACAGGCTCCACCCAATAACGTTGCCGCTCAAATGGATAGGTCGGCAGAGCAACCCGTCGCCGCCGGTACCCGCTGTGCAGACCGGTCCAGTCCACTCGAACACCGGCTCCCCAGAGAGAACCGAGCGTCGTCAGGATGGCGGGCATTTCGTCCTGTCCGGATTCTGTCTGGTCGAGTCCATTGAATGAAGCCAGTGCGGACAAGCTGGACTGAGTGGGATGCCGCCGGGCCAGGTTCTGCAACGTACGTCCGGGACCAATCTCCAACAACACCGGCGCAGACTGTTCCAGCAACGTCCGAACCCCCTCGGAAAAGCGCACCGTCGAGCGCAAATGGCGCGACCAGTAAGCCGGATCCATCGCTTCTTCGCGTTGAATCCACGTGCCGCTCACATTAGACACCCAGGGAACCTCAGGGGCCTGTACCGCGATCCCGGCAAGAAAAGACTCAAAGGGTTTCAGAATCGAGTCCATCATGGATGAATGAAACGCGTGCGATGTCTTGAGGCGCCGCCCTTGTATGTTCTGAGCCGCCAATTCGCGGTCCAATGCAGCGATCTGTTCATCGGAACCGGAGACCACGCACTGCGCAGGCGCATTGACTGCGGCGAGATCCAGATTCCCGCGCAGAAACGGCATCACGCCTGCTTCCGTGAGCGGAACGGCCAGCATGCTTCCGGAAGGAAGATCCTGCATCAGTCGCCCCCGCATCGCCACGATGGCCAACGCGTCTTGAAGCGAAAACACTCCGGATAGGCAGGCCGCGACGTACTCCCCGATGCTATGACCGATCATGGCATACGGGTGAACCCCCCATGTCTTCCACAGTTGCGCAAGGGCATATTCGAACACGAACAATGCCGGCTGAGTCAGGACGGTGCGATGAATCAGGTCCTGTTCCGTTGCAGAGACCGGAAACAGCACCGTCCGGATATCCCGACCGAGATGCCGACTCAAGATCGACGCGCACCGATCGACATGATCCCGAAACACGGGCTGCTGCCGATAGAGCGATCGCCCCATGTGCGGATACTGCGAGCCCTGCCCGGAAAACATGAAGGCGACCCGCCGCTCTCCTGTCACAGGGCCGGCCGTTGCTGCCGCAACCATCGGGTGAGAGAGCAGCCGTCCGGCTTCCTCCGCATTCACAGCCGTCAGCCAGCGACGATACGGGAAGGCTTTCCGACCCGATTGAAGGGTATGGGCGACGTCGGCAAGACAGAGATTCGGATGTTCATGGAAATGCGCCAAAAGCCTATTCGTCGCTTCGCTCAACGCCGCTTCCGACCGGGCGGACAACAGAAGCAACTGACAGCGAGTTTCGTCCTCCACCACGGACGCCTCGTGATTCGCAGGCGCCTCTTCCAGCACCACGTGTGCATTCGTGCCGCCGAGCCCGAACGAGCTGACGCCGGCACGACGCGGCGACTCACCACGCGCCCAATCCGCCAGAGCCCTGTTCACATAAAACGGTGTGGCGGGGAAATCGATGGCGGGATTGGGGCGGACGTAATGCAAACTCGCCGGGATCTGTCGATGGGAGAGCGCCAGTACCGTCTTGATCAGACCGGCGATGCCGGCCGCGGCATCCAGATGACCGATATTGGTCTTGACTGATCCGAGCGCGCAGAATCCGGTACGGGCCGTCGAGGCCCGAAAGGCCTGGGTCAACGCCGCCACTTCAATCGGGTCCCCCATCGGTGTACCTGTTCCGTGAGCCTCGACATAGGAGATTGAGTCCGGCGTCACGCCGGCGGTCAGGTGCGCCGCTCTGATGACTTTCGCCTGGCCTTCGATGCGGGGTGCTGTGTAGCCGACCTTGGCTGCCCCGTCGTTATTGATCGCGGAGCCCTTGATTACAGCCAGGATCTGATCGCCGTCTGCTTCGGCCTCCTGCAACCGCTTGAGCAACACGAGGCCCACACCGCTCCCGCCGACGGTGCCTTCCGCGCCGGCATCGAAGGTGCGGCAATGACCGTCCGGCGAGGCGATACCGCCCTCCTGATAGAGATAGCCCACTTTCTGCGGCACATTGACGGAGACGCCGCCCGCCAGGGCCATATCACATTCCCCGCTCAGCAATGCCTGGCACGCCAGGTGGACTGCGACCAGAGACGTCGAACAAGCCGTTTGCACCGCCAGACTCGGCCCTTCAAGGTTCAACTTGTACGACACACGCGTCGAGAGCGAATCCTTCTCCACGCCTAGCATCGCCGCCATGTCGGCGGCCGACTGTAGGAGTACCCGGCGAGGAAATAAATTGAAGAGATACCCGCTGGTGCTCGATCCCGCATAGACGCCGATCGATCCGGAGTATCGCTCCGGGTCGTACCCCGCCCGTTCCAGCGTTTCCCACGCACATTCGAGAAACAGCCGCTGCTGGGGGTCCATGATGTCGGCTTCTCTCGGAGTCATGTTGAAAAACCTGGCATCGAAGAGATCGACATCCGCCAGAACCGCGCGAGCCCGGACATAATTCGTCCGATCCAAGACCTTCGGCTCCACTCCCGACTCCAACAGTTCTTCCCGGCTGAGCGTGGAGACGGACTCAACACCGCCCTGAAGATTGCGCCAGAACACATCCAGATTGTTTGCACCTGGAAACCGGCCGGCCATCCCGACGATGGCCACATCCAAGCCGTCTTCGGCTTGACTCTCGCTCGCTCGATCGGCGGCCGCCGTCATTTGCCCCTCACGGCTTCTTGTCTCTGGCGTCGTTGCTGTTTCATCCGGCGCACGCCCGCTTCCCGCTTATCCTTGACCTGTTGAATCACCGGCTCTTCGGCGACCGGCACCTGGTCCGCCGCCATATATGCGGCCAATGCCTGTACCGTCGGATAACGAAAGAGATCGACCATCGATACCTCGCGCCGGGTTACGGTCCGTACCTGCGTAAGGACCTTCGGCAACAGAAGGGAATGCCCTCCCAGATCGAAGAAATTGTCGTGGAGTCCGACGTCGTGGAGACCCAGCGCCTCTGCCCAAATCGTCGCAATGGCTCGCTCGCAGTCGTTGCGAGGTGCTCCCTGCCGAGCCGCCGTGTCCGGCGCCGGCTGAACCATACCCTGCAAAGCCTTATGGTCCACTTTTCCGCGAGACGTCAGTGGGAAGGAATCGAGGACGATCCAGGTCGCCGGCATCATATAATCCGGCAAACGTTCGGCCAGAAATCCCCGGAGACCATGAACGGTCGACGCGTCATGCGCACGAAGCACGACATACCCCACCAATCGAGACTCGCTTTCCCGTTCCTCTCTCCTGCCTCCTAGTCTGAGACGGAGAAGTTTCCGCTGCGGTTCGGTCAGACGATCGATCCGCTGGAGAAGATCCTCCATATCACTTCACCGCCTTGACGACAGCCATCGAGTCCGCCCACCAATAGTGACAATCCTCCGGCGGAAGGAGCGAGCGCACGATGCTGAGCGTGAACGAGCTGAAGTGCTGGAACAGGAAGCGTTGATGCCGTCGGCTGAAGGAATCGATCTCATTCGTGTAATAGGTAAACACACCGCCGGGTCGCAATAGTTTCGCGGCCGCAGGAATGAATGCTTCGGCAAAGTTGATGCTGTTGATCACCGACTCTTCGAATTCCGCTTCACTCGCCGGGTACGTATCGAAAAATACGGCATCAAATTCAGAGAGTGCCCCCACCGCTTCCTGCCATCGTCCTTGCACTAGACGGATGTCCCGATCGGGGTAGCGGCCGGTCCAGTCCGCAAAAGCGGTCATCACCTCACGATTGCACTCGATGATAGTATGCGAGCGGGGCTGGCCGGCCTGAATGTAGGACGCTGAGATACCCATTCCGAATCCGACCTCGAGCACATCGCCGCGGGATTCCGTGGCGATGTTCGCCATCGCCTTCATCAAAGGCGCCTCCCAATCCTGCATGACTTGTTGCCCCTCGATGATCAGTTCAGACGGCGTATATTCCGCCCGACTCCCCGTCCAGCTCTGTTCGATGCTGACCCGGTCGGATCCGGAAACAAACCGCTTGGAAATAGCGTCGAGAGCGACGAGATCGTCCGAGAACTCATCGAGCGCCCGGCGCAAGAGCCAGTTGCGCTGGTTTTCACGCGGAGGGGTCAAGAATTCTCCTTTGTTGACCTTCAGGTACACATCGAACTCCGGCTTTCGTTGGATCACGGTCTTCCTCCGTTCCTCAGCATCCGATTCCAAATCGTAGACCCACTGCGCTTCCACCGCCGTCAAACACTCGACATCCCGTAGCATCCGGTCTTGCTCGACCTCGCTGAGGCCGCCGATGAGCGCGGTCCACCCGCGAGCCCCCCCCGACTCCAAAAACACTCTGGCTTCCTTCACCTGCGGGTGTTGGCGCGCATGGACTTCAATTTCAGAGAGCTCGATACGGAACCCCCGGATCTTCACCTGTTCATCCCGCCGACCCAGAAACTCCACCTGGCCGTCCGGCCGACGGCGGACGCGATCACCGGTTCCATACAACCGTTCCCCCCGTCGCCGGCTGAAGGGATGCGGAATGAATTTCTCGGCAGTGAGGGCCGGCATGCGGTGATACCCGCGTGCGAGCCCCGCGCCTCCGATGAAGAGGTCACCCGGTACACCGAGTGGAACAGGGTGAAGATGCGAATCGAGGACAAACAGTTCGACGTTGGCAATCGGTCGTCCGATCGGCACGGTGACTGCAGTGCGCCAATCCATCTCGGGTCCCGGCACATAACTGCTGGCGGTAATCGTGGCTTCCGTCGGCCCATACGAATTGCACCAGACAATCTGCCCTCCCGCCACGCGTTGCCAGCGGACCAGACAGTCGGGCAACGCCTTCTCGCTCCCCACGATGACGAGTCTGATCAACGGTGGAAGCGGCAGGCCGGTTCGCTCGAGCTCCTCGACCCATCCGGCCCAGTAGGGCGTCGGAAGGTTCAGTACCGTAAGACCCTGCTCGCGAAGAAATGCGTGAAAATCCGCACATGCAGGCACAGGCTCATTGGGACGCAACACCACCGTCGCCCCCGCAATCCATGTTGGGAAACATTCTTCGGCGGCTACATCGAAGCTGACGGACGCGAACTGAAGCACATGATCCGTCGAAGCAAGGCCGTACTGCATCACCATCGCGGTGCCGTGATTCACCAAGGCCCGATGGGAGATGCCGGTCCCCTTGGGCCGACCGGTCGTCCCGGAGGTATAGAGAATGTAGGCCAAATTGTCCGGGCTGGTGAGAATCGGCAGATTGGTGTCCGGGAAGCGGGCCACCACCGTCCAATCTTCATCGAGCGCGAAGACCGGTGCCGCTTGATCCGGCAATCCTCCGGCAAACTTCCCTCGCGTCAAGAGCAGCCGTGGCTGAACATCCTTGAGAATGACGGACTTCCGTTCCTTGGGGTAGGCCGGATCCATGGGCACATAGGCCGCACCGGCCTTGAGGATTCCCAGGAGACCGACCACCATTTCGAGGGACCGATCCACGCACAGCGCCACGGGAATCTCCGGACCAACCCCTTGTGCCCGTAAATATCGGGCGAGTTGATTCGCTCTGCTGTTAATGGAGGCATAGGTATACGAACGCCCCTCGCACAGCAGCGCCACGGCGTCCGGACTGCCGGCTGTCCGTGCCTCAACCAATTGATGCAGACAAGACTCAGATGGATAGAGCGCCTGCGTCTCGTTGCAGTCTGCGAGGACATACGCGCGTTCGTTCGCCGTCAGCATCGGTAGTTCGCTCACGCGGGACTCCGGGAAGGCGACGATTTGAGTCAGCAAGACGTGAAGATGTTCGGCCATGCGAACGATTGTGGGGCCGGCAAACAGATCGGTACTGTATTCGAACACGGCCGTCAGACTTCCGTCGGCTTTCTCCGCCATCTCCAACGTGAGGTCGAACACGGATGTCTGCGTGTTCACATTCATCCTGTACGCCTCCAGATCTCCCAAGGAACGTACATCCGACAGACGGTCCTCCAGGACGAACATGACTTGAAAAATCGGTGTATGCCCCAAGTCTCTGGCCACCTTCAACTCATCGACTAATCGTTCGAATGGAATCTCCTGGTTCGCCTGCGCGCCCAGGACGGTCGCCCGAACCTGATCGAGAAACTCAGGAAGGGACGGATTGCCGGAAAGATCGGCGCCCAAGGCCACCGTGTTGACGAAGCAGCCGATCAGCGGTTCGCACTCGATTCGGTTGCGATTGGCCACCGGCGTACCGACACAGAAATCGGATTGGCCGCTATAGCGGAACAACAGGATGTTGAAGGCTGCCAGCAGCGTCATGAACAACGTCGTCCGATGTCGAGACCCCACCGTCCGCAACTGCTGCACGACCGATGCCTCCAGCGTCCAATCATGGCGCGCCCCTCGATACCCCTGTACTTCCGGGCGGGGATAATCGAACGGCAGACTCAGTATGTTCGAAACATGATCAAGACGCTGCTGCCAGTAGGTCGCTTGCCGCTGGAACTCTTCCTCTCGGACGCCTTGTCTCTGATGAAGCGCCACATCGAGATACTGGATCGGAAGAGCCGGCAACGGAGAAACACGGCCCTCGATGAATGCGTGATACAACGCCGCCAGTTCCCGGCTGAGAAGACCCATGGACCAGCCGTCCGCGACGATATGGTGGACAGTCAACGACAGCACATGGTCTGTTTCGCTGATTCGGAACAATCGAAGGCGAAGAAGTGGCTCCCTCATGAAATCAAACGGACGGCGGGCTTCCTCTTCGACCAGGCGTTGGAGCTGCTCTTCCCGGCTTGACTCGGAGGCACGATTCAGGTCTTCGGTCGAAAACGGAATGTCGAGACGGGGAGCAATAATCTGGGCCGGTTGGCCGTTGTGCAGCACGAAGGAGGCACGGAGAATCTCATGGCGTCGAACGATTTCGTCGAGTGATCGACGAAGCACCTCCACATCGAGCGAGCCGTTCAGCCGCAGGGCGATGGGAATATTGTTGAACGGAGTTCCCGGTGACAGCTGTTCGAGAAACCAGAACCGTTCCTGCGCAAACGATAGAGGCACTGCCCCCTCCCGCGACGCGGCGTGGATGGTGACATCCGAGGACGCGCCAGCAGGGGGCGTGAGGGTCTCGATATGGGCGGCGAATTCAGCCGCGGTCGGATAGTCGAAGAGCGCGTCCAATGGCACATCGATCCGACAGGTTTCCTGCAAACGGGCTAGCACCTGCGTGCCACGCAATGAGTCCCCGCCCATGGCAAAAAAATTGTCCTGCGGCCGGATCGTCGGCTGCTGCAACACTTTCGACCAAATCTCGACGACGATCTTTTCAAGATCATCCCCTTGCACAACGGCCGCCCGCTCACCCGCTTCGTTTCCACCTCCAATAAGAGAAGGCGGCGAAACGGACTGCTCGATCACATCGAATTCCCGGGCGAGAAACTTCATGCGGCACAGACTCCGCTGGACCTTTCCGCTCGACGTTTTGGGGAGAGTCCCAGCCTTGATGAGGACAACCGCGGCGACTTGCACTTCATGGTATTCGGCGACGGCCTGGCGAATCGCGGCTATTACCGTCTCGCCATCGAATGGTACACGACAGGACTCCACTTCATGGACCACGACCAGCCATTCCTTTTCTTGCAGCTCGATAGAGAATGCGGCTCCGCCTTCCGGTCGAAGACTTGCATGACTCAGTTGTACCGTCAGTTCGATGTCGTGAGGATAATGATTACGGCCACGGATGATGATGAGGTCTTTCAAACGCCCGGTGATGAACAGTTCGCCGTCCTGCACAAACCCGAGGTCACCCGTGCGAAGGAACGGCCCCTCGCTGCTGTCCGAGGTGTAGCCCTCGAACGTCTGGGACGTTTCTTCCGGTCGATTCCAATAGCCCCCCGCTATACTTGGGCCCTTCACCCACACTTCTCCGACACGACCTGCCGGACAGATTCGTAACGACTCGGGGTTCACGATGCGGATCTGTTGGTGAAATCGAGGATACCCGCACCCGACCAACTGCTGCGTCTCTCTATCGGCTCCAGTTGCAGCGAGGACGCAGTGCTGCTGCAATTCCGCCTTTTTGATCGTTCGAAGCACCGGAGGAGTCGTCCTGTCTCCGCCGGAAACCAGCAAGGTCCCCTCCGCCAACCCGTAGCAGGGATAAAACGCCTCGCGACGGAATCCGGACGCGCTGAACGCGTCCGTGAATCGATCGAGCGTGCCGGCGTGGATCGGTTCCGCTCCATTGAACGCGACCGTCCAGCAACTGAGATCCAACGACGCACGCTGCTCGGGCGTCGTCTGACGCACACACAGGTCATAGGCGAAATTCGGCCCTCCGCTGGTCGTCGCACGATATCGCGAGATTGCGGATAGCCATCGGAAAGGCTTCTGGAGAAAGTGAATAGGGGACATGAGCACGCACGGCACACCGAGATAGAGCGGTTGAAGAACGTTTCCGATCAATCCCATATCGTGATAGAGGGGCAACCATCCGAGCACAGTCGTTCCTTCCGTATGACCGAATGCCTGCGTGATCATCCGCTCGTTGTCCAGAAGGTTGCTGTGGCTGACCATGACGCCCTTCGGTATGCCTGTCGACCCTGACGTGTACTGAAGAAACGCGAGCGTCAGACCGTTGATCTCAGGCCTGCACCAGCTTGTTTCGAGATCCCGTGCCGGCACATCAGTGTTCAGCCATTGCGGTCTTTGCAAATAATCCAAGCCGGGATCCTGATTGCAGAGACGCTGGACTCTTGCATGGATCTGTGTCGTCGTCAGCGCCAGCGTGGCCTGCGAGTCTTCCAGGATGGCTTGCAGTCTGGGCATTGTGCGCCTGCGTTGCGGAGGATAGGCCGGTACGGCAATGACTCCTGCGTACAAGCAGCCGAAAAAGGCGGCGATATAGTCCAATCCGGGAGGATACAGCAAGAGTGCGCGCTCCCCAATACCGCCCAATGATTGCAGCCGTGCACCTATGGACCGAGCCTGGCGATCCAACTCCCCGTAGGTAAGGTGAAGTGCGTCTGTTTCACCATCTACCAAAAAGGTATATGCCAGTTGCTTCGGATTCAGACGTACCCGCCACTGTAAAAGATCGACGAAGGTTTCGTATTCAGCGCCCATCGATAGGAGTCCGTTCTTTCTCAAGGTAGCTCGTAGAAGCAACTCGACGCGAGGGATGTCTCACTGTGATTACTCAGTAGTCAGTAATTAAGACGACAGCACCGCCAACAAAACCGGCTTAGAATAAGGTCAACGAAGACGTTGTGTTTTCCAAATTACCAACTTGTGAGTAAGACGCAGAAGAGACGTCTACCCTGACCATGACTTGATGCTGATGGATGTACACACTTCCGTTACGCATCTGCGGAGATGCAGGAAGACCGATGCAAGACCGTCTGGCACGCGTTACCTGTGAGATACCGTGAGCCGTTCCTCACTCGTAGGGGATGCATTGATACTTATTCTGGTCATTCCAACTTCTGGTGCTTGTTTTTGTCGTCGGCGTGCGACTCGTTTCAACCACCACATGCGGACGCCTGTGACATAAAGAATGAGTGGGACGAAACCGGTGACGAATACTATGATTCGTCCTATGATGCCCAGGGCTTCCCCGTTGTGCAGGGGAAACAGCCAGGCAAGAAAAGTTGTGCCACCCGCGAGCAGCCGCCAGTCGCGCACCCCCAACACTGCGCCGTTGTATTGGTCGAGCCATACGATGCTTTCACCGCTCGTGCGGCGAACTTCTTCTGGCTGGCGCAGACCGATTTGAACTACGTCGTCCGCATGTTGCGGCAGTCCGATCCACTTCAATTCAGCGGTAGGAAACCGCTCCTTGGCGATGGCCACGGCATGATCGACCGTAATAGGGCGCGCTTCTTGGCTCACCGTTGAATGCCACGTAACCTCTTCGGAAACGGGGGAAACGATTTCGACGAGAGCAATGAAATAGTCCGGAAATTCGAGATACAGACCGGTGAAGGCGAGCACCAGCAGCACAATCGAGCCGACAACTCCGCTGAGCTTGTGCAGATCATAGCATCGACGGATCGTGCTTCCGTTAGGGTTGAACGTGATCGCTTGCCGACCTCTCCCCGCCTTAGGCCACCACAGATACAGGCCCGTCCCGACCGACAGAAGTAACAGTAACCCACAGATTCCCACGAGGGTTTCGCCGGTTTCTTCAAGCAACCACCCCCTGTGCACCTCATACAACACGGACACGAAAGTGTCACCCCACACTCGGTCGTGGCTCAACACTGTAGCCGTATACGGATCAATTGTGACTTCAATGGTGTGGAAACGGTGAGGTCGTTCAGCTGGAGATCTGAACTCCGCGACAACGACGCCGTGCCCGTCGACCGGCATGAGGAGATCATCTGGCCCTATGAGATCCTGACGGGCAGCTCTGGCAGCGGCTACCATCTCATCGAACGACCGATAGGGGCCGCTGCCTGCTACGATGAGCCGCTCGGGGTTCAACCACTCATCGATGGCCTGGTAAAACACCAGTGTGCTGCCAGTCACACCGCTCAAGACAAACACAAACCCCACGAACAAACCGAGACACCAATGGGTGCGCAGCCACATTTTCTGCCATGCCGGATGACTCATGTGTCGGTCTCAATCAGACGGTGAGGCCCATGCGTTCCGCCGTAATTAATTAAACTCCAGCTTCAGCGAGCCGATCACGGTAAAGGGCGCTCCCGTATAGATGATTTCTCTGAAATTTTGAGTGCCGGTAAAGTACTGGTGATCCAGAAGGTTCGTAAAGTTCAACGCGGCCAGCAGATTGGTTCGATCAAATATATCCTGCTTCCGGTAATACAATGCGCCGTCCATTCTCACATAGCCAGGAAGCTCGAAGGGTGCTTGGCAGTTCGCGGGGTCCTGGCATTGAAACACTCCGTTCCGACTGCCTTGCGCCAACATGCCGATCCCCGCGCCGAAGCCCTTCACAACTCCTTCCTGGAAAAAATAGGTTGTCCACACCCTGCCTTGGTGTAAGGCCGAGTTGGACACGCGACTCCCTTCAAGAAACAACACATCCTTGTCGATCCGCGCATCAATATAGGCATAATTGGCGATGATCTCCCACCCGGGCAGTATTCTTCCCGCCACGTCGAATTCGATGCCTTTGCTGCGCTGCTGGCCCGTCGAGACAGAAAATAAGAACCCATTCAGCGGATCGTTCGTCAATACATTCTTCTTCTTGATGTCGAACACGGCGATGGTTGACCGCAATCTGTTTTCAAATGCCTGGAATTTGACGCCGCCTTCATAGGCCTTCCCGGTTTCCGGGTCGAACAGCGCCCCAGTGGTGCTTTTTGATCCTGAGGCTTGAGGCGCAAAGGACTCTGTGTAGTTGGCGTAGAGGGCTACGGGCTTCCACGGTTGGTATGTCAGCCCGATGGATGGGCTGAACTTTCTATTGGTTTGACTGGTTTCGGTCTGGGTTGCCACAAAATCGTCCGGGCGATTGGTCAGGTTCTGTTCGAAAATGTCGAACCGACCCCCTCCATGTAGATGAAGATTTTCCAGAAGACTGATGTGATCCCCGAAATAGAGGCCGATAATGTTATTGGTTTGCTTGGTATTGCTGAATTTCGTCAGGGTCGAGTTTAAAAACAGCCTGTCATTCGGGTTGAAGATATTAATGAAGCTGAACGCTCCCGGTGTGGATGTATCGCCGCCGAAATCACCGGATGCTGATGCCGAGGAGACCTCTCGGCCCAGTTCGATGCCAAGAATGGTCTTATGCTTGATCGAGCCGGTTGAGAACAGGCCGTGCAATTCATTTTGCAAGTAGTGACTTTGAACCGTCGTCGGAATCTCATATCGCGCTAAGTCAAGGATTCCATCGTTTTCGTCACCCACCAGAAAATTGGACTCCAGGCTGGAGTATCGGCTGTGGGTCGCAGCCCCTCTGAATGCGGTGCGCCATTTGAACATGTCATTAAATTCATGTAACAACGTCAACGTGGCCTTCCCATGATTCGTCTCGATTTTTCTCGTCGGGTCCCCTAAGAAACGGCTGATTGGAATGGGTGCGACCCCGTCGCCGATTGCCACCAAGCCTCGATCGATAGGTAATCGATCGTAGAGATACTCGCCTTCAAAGCGGAACGTTGTTCGTGGCCCAATTTCCCATCCAAGTGTCGGCGCGAGGAAGATGCGTTTCGAGTCTACCCCGTCCCGATAACTCCCGGCAGATTCGTACATGCCGTTGAACCGATAGGTCAACGTCTTGCTCTCGTTCAGCGACCCCCCGATGTCGACCGTCGGGCGATAGAGCCCGTAACTGCCGATGATCATCTCACCTGAATAATACGGATTCCTCAAAGGAGCTTTCGTAATCTGATTGATGATACCGCCCGGATCGGAGCGACCATAGAGGTAGGACGGCGGACCCTTCACCACTTCGATGCTCTCGAGATTGATAATGTCGCGCTGAGCACGGGAGCTAAACGTACTGTCATCCCGAAAGCCGTTCTTGAACACATTCAGGTCGGACGCGAATCCGCGTATCATGAAGCTCCCGCCTTGACCGCCCTGTGTGCTGAACTGGGACGTGCCGCTCACGTTTAACAGCGCATCGCTCATCCGAATGATCTTTTGGTCTTCGATCACCTGTTGCGTGACCACTTCAACTGATCGGGGCGTCTCTTGAATGGGCACCGGGATGCGCGTGGCGCTCGATGCTTCGTCGGCGGTATAGCTGCGTTCTTTAACGTCTCGCACCATGACTTCTGGAACTTTTATCGGTTTCTGTTTGATCGTCCTCGGTTCCGTGGGAGCAGAAAGATCGCCCGGGCTCGTAACAACCGGCGCCGCAGCCTGAAGCGTCACGGTCTTGGCATCGGTAAACGTATAGCCCAGGCCGGTGCCGTCTAACAGCTGTTGGACGGCCTCCTCCGGGGTGACCGTGCCGGTGAGTCCTTTCGTCATTTTCCCGCTCGTCAGTTCCGACGCATAGAGTACTTGTAGATTCGCTTGTTCGGCCAACGCTGTCAGCGCTGTCGACAACTCTTGAGGTGGAATGGTAATGGTTGCCGCGTCCGACTGCGCAAATGCGGAATGTACCACCGCGAAGGCCAATACTATCAACAATACGAACACTCCTAGCCCAATTCCCATCTCGCGCCATGTCATTATGGTTTCTCCCCCTCTTCACTGGCGTGTTCTTATCGCCTCAGAAATAACAGAGCCCACGGCTGCTTAAGCAGCCGTGGGCTCTGGACTCAAGTTCCGTTGGCCTCGCGTAGATGAACGTCTGTCTGTGGATGGGGCTACCGGTGGGGCTTTAAGCTCATATCAGGGGGCGGAGTTCCACCGATGGCCGAAGAGTGAATCTGTACGAAACGCCCGCACCGAGCGCACTTAATGACGAGACTGCGTCCCTCCCATCGAGCAATCAGCCTGCCACAGTGACATCGAACATCCATGGCAGCTGGCACCGGCGCACGCTGTTCACTCATTGCCTCACCGAGCCCTGGCCCAAAATTTATTTCCTGTTCAGCGAGAGCGCACAGACCGAATTTCCATCCACGGTGTGTTAGACGCATGAGAAGTGAAAAACCTGACTTCTCCGTCGGAAAGATCGCCAACTGGCGATAGCTCTAGACCAGGGATACCAACCCTGTTCACCTTCAGAATCCGGAAAGGCCGAAGTTCAGAAACGAATGAACGTACACAAATGTCTGACCGACGGCCCATTGCAGCGCTATCTAAAGCTGAGCTTCCTCAGTTCAGTCGCCGGAAGCTCAACCTCTCCGAAGTCTGATTGGCCCTTGAAACTCCCCGCAATAGCGAGGACAAAGTCTCCCGTCTTGCCGTCGTTGAGCATAATCGTGACATTCGGCAGAGCACCGTTCCCGGATGGTTTGAGATCAATATGTTTAATAGCCTCGAACTTGATCTTGATCGTAGCCGTGCCGCGTTTGACCGGCACCTCCCTGGTCTCATGCGGGACGAACGCCGTCTCACTGATTTTCTCCTCCCAATAGAACATGACGTTTTTCATGTCTGTTTCGACCCCCTTGGCATCCATCGCCACGGCATGGAAGACTTTGTCCGTCTTGGTTTGCGCCCAGACAGAATTTCCCATCACAGAACACGCCAACATCACACACAGCACGCGGCACAACATCGATATGCGCCAGCTCATTGAGTGATTCATCATCACGATTCTCCTGGTTATCGTTCTGTCACGTGACGTCTTCTCCGCCTCTCCGATCACCGCGGTCAAGGAGGGCCCTATTGCTAGCCCTCCAACTTGTAGTTGATTGGAATAAGAAGCGTGATATTCGCCTTCCCCAACGGATGCTTGAGCGTCAAGGGGGAGGCTTTTTTCATGACTGCTAGGGCTTCCTGATCCAGGATGGCCCGGCCAGAGCTTTCTGCAACTTCACACTCGACGATTGTGCCGTCGGCGCGAATAACTGCTTGCACCACGACTTTCCCTTCCCAATGGTGCTCCTTGGCTTGCGACGGATAGCGCTTCAGCTCATGGATGCGGCCCCAGAGCGCATCTCGAAGCCAGCCATAGTCAGTTTGTGTCTCGCGAACCGTGACCAACCGATGCTGGACGACTCGATGCTCAACCTCGAATGACTGTGAGTCGGAACGAGGAGATTCTTGCGCCACCAGTTCTTTCTGTCTCACGATCGGCGCGTATTCGACAGTTGCCTGCTCTGCCACCGATTCGTGGTTGGTGGTGACTGCCTGAGTCACTACCGTGGAACTTTCCGTAGTCTGCGCGATTGAGCGCTCCAAAATCGCCTCATTCGGAGTGACAACATCGTGCACCGTTTGCGGAACCGCTTCTATGGTTTTGACAGGAGGGAGAGGGTCGATCGACCGTTCAACCTGGCGCTGAGGAACGGGGGTCGGCGTTGATGGAGCAGGCGGCGGCTCTACTGTCGGAGGAGCCTCCACCATGGCAACTTCCCACTGAAATGTGTTCGGGCGCACGGGCGTTTCAAAGTCTGCCAAAAGCAAGAGTACGCCCCCGATGCCGAACGCGTGACAGAACATCGAGACTATCCAGCCCTGAGCGTGATGAGACTCATGGCTTTGGGCCAACGGGCTAATCTCGACCGCCGTCATGACCGACCAACCTCGAGGCTCACCTGCCGAAATCCCAACCCTCGGACCTCATCGACCACACCTACGAACCGTTCCAGCACAGTTACCCGGTCGGCGCGTACCACAACAAACGATTCTCTCGGATGCGGTGTCAGCACCATCTTCAAACCATCGTCCCCTACTGGTTGATCGTTGATGAACATCCGCCCATCTGCGGTGAGTGTAATCACCAACGGCGCCTCCTTGTGGTTGCTGGCTTCTTTCGCCTTGGCCAATTCTACCGGTACTTGACCGGTCGAGATAAAGGTCGCGGTGGTCAAGACAATGACCAACAGCACGAGCATGACATCAACCAGTGGAATAACGTTGATCTGATTGAGCTCACGTTCCATGCTGCACCTTGTAGAGCGTCAGAAGTTCGGAGACTCGTCGACGTAGCGTGTTATTGAGCACCACACAGGGAATCGCAACAAACAATCCCACCGCTGTCGCCTTGAGAGCCAAACTGAGGCCCACCATGATAGTCCCAACGGCCATCGTGCCAGAAGTACCCATGGTATGAAAGGTCAACATGATGCCTAAGACCGTCCCAAGCAATCCGATATAGGGCGCATTGGCCGCGACGGTGCCAATGACGACAAGCCGTCTGGTCAACGCAATCTCCATGCTTTGAATATTGTCAAACTGGTTCAGCGTGACTCGCCGATAGAAGAGCCACCGCTCCACAGCCACGGCCAATGCCCACAGGCTTAAGGCCACAAGTAACCCAATGACACCATAATTCACCACATATTCGAGCGCTTCCATGATCAATCACCTCATGACATAAATAATCGGCGGACGAATTGCTTCGGTCGCTTACGGCTAGACGAATGAAACCGATGAACCCTCATCGTCGAGCGAAGGGGAAATCGTTCTTCTCCAAAATAACTAAGTCTGTGTTTACACGGGTCGATTTCACAGGAATTGCAGTCTCAAGGGCCAGCAGAAACCCGTCACGATCACCGACGCCAAATACGCCGCTGACTTTGAGATCGTTCAATCGGGGATCTAGAACCCGTATTTCCCCCTCTTGATAGCGGCCGATTTCCTGAATCACCTCGGTTAAAGGACGATGGTCGAACAGCAGTTTGCCTTCCATCCATGCGGTGGATGCGGCAATGTCGATCTTTTCAACCGGAGCGAGCGAGCCACCTGCTCCATAGGATGTCTTGTCCCCCGCCGTCAGGAGACGACCGGGCTCTATCCCTATTTTTTCCGATGGGCCCTGTACCTCTACTGCACCCTCGACAACAGTCACCGTCACCTGGTCCAACTGCCGACGGACGGTAAACTGTGTACCGATATCCCGAACTACTCCGCGGCCCGCCTCCACTTCGAATGATTTCTGCTTGTCATGCGACACGACGAAGAAGGCCTCTCCTCTGTGCAAAATCACCGCGCTCCGAGAGGAGGACAATCGAGTCGTGACCGCGGTATCGGTATTCAATATCATCCTGGATCCATCCGGAAACGCAACCGTTCGCTGTTCGCCCTTGGCAGTCCGATACCCCGCGGTCTCTGGACGATCAACCATCCACCACCCCACCGCGATGAATAACATGAGAGAGGCTGCTAGTGCGGTCGAAAGTCCATAGGTGATCCATCGTCCGGCACACCGCTCAAGCGATCGATGAGCCTCGAATTTTCCATCGCCAACGACACGAATCAGCTCCTCGACGAGCAACGGTTTTGTTTCATCTAGGTCTACCCAAAGCCTGGAAATCTTCTCGAACTCCTGTTGGTGAGACAGGTCTGACTTGACCCAGGACTCAAACTGCCGCGTATCGGCGATCGTCGCATCGCCTGACCGAAACCGCACGAACCATCGAAGTGCTTGATCAGCAATCGATAACTGGTGATCTGTTACGGCATGCAAAATTTTCTTCTGATCCACTGCTCAGCCTGTACGCACAGATCACTCCATCCAACTCCTGCTTCCCTATTATGGTATGACGCAAGAGTCCGAAAAAACCTGACCCCGTCTGCCTCAGATATGTCGTGCTACTACGAGGGATTGGTGTGTCCGTTGTCTCCAAGACCTTCAACTCGATCCCTGCATCGAGACATAGCTTTGATCACATGCTTTTCCACCATATTCTTCGAAATCCCAAGACGAACGGCGATCTCCGCATGCGGAAGTTCCATGAACTTATGGAGCAGAAAGACCTGCCGACATTTGGGCGGGAGGTTCGCGATCGCTTCGTGCATGAGCCGAACGCGCTCTTTTGCCTCGACTTCGACCTCCTGGCTCGGCATCGTGGATGGCATTTCCTCGGTCGCCTCCAGCTGGACAATCCGTTCGGAGCGGACTCGTTGCCGCCGAAACAGATCGACCGTAAGATTGAGGGCAGTCTTGTATAGAAATGCGCGCGGCTGGGCAACGGCTGCCAAATCTTTCAGGCAGCGGATACGGACGAACGTGTCCTGCACCACATCAGCCGCCTGTTCTCTGCAGCCTAGTTTGGCGGTCAGAAATCGTAGCAGTTCACCGGAGTACTGATGAAAGAGCGAGGTTTCGAGGCTCAGACGCTGATCATGCATGGGTGTTACTCCAGTTGATAATTCAGGGGAATCAGCATTACGATGGGCGGTCCATCCAACCGGTAACTGAGCGTCAAGGGCGACGCCGCTTGCAACGCATCGAGCGCAGCTTGATCGAGAACAGGGTATCCCGAACTTTCCTCGATTTCTGGATTCGCAATGCGACCATCTCCGTCAACTCTGATCTGAACAACCACGCGCCCCTGCCAGTGGTTGGCCTTTGCCAACGATGGATAGGTCTTAACACTCTCAAGCTTCGTTCGGAGCGTATCCATCAGCCAAGCGTAATCAGGGAGAACGGCCTTGCTGAATAGGGTTCGAATCACCCTTTGGGGGCGTTGAAGAACAACAGGATTTTCCAATTCCGTCTCGATTTGGAACAATTTCGAATCGACCTGGCTCTCAACGTCAGGAGGGGGCAAGACGGACACGGCGGGATTGGCAACAGACATCGCTGTCGCATTCTTAAATCCCTCTGTTCTCTTGATACCCTTTTCAAGAACGGGCACCTGTGGGTACTTCTTGTCAGAGGAGGACACAGTCTGAATTATCTCTGGCAGGTGCGAGAATTCTACCGGTTGGGCAGATAAGTCGGTTACTCGTTCTCCTGTCTCCTCAGGATAGTCCTCTGCAGCCTGGAGAACCTCTTGGGACTGGACACCATCAGCAACAACCGCTTCTGTTCGTGGAGCCGCCATGAGCGATATTTCCCAGCGAAACGGTTCTTTCTCTGGCGTCACTCGTGGAAGGGTCACATGAAGATTGAATACGGCCACGACAACCAACGCGAGGCTATGTAACAGCACCGAAATACCCCAACCTAAAAGAATTGCCTGCTCAGCTTCATACTCTTCTTCCCTGCATGATCGAGATATTGTTCGTTGGGTAACCAGGGATGATTGCGCTCGAAAAGGTGATACCATCACTCCTCGTCCAGATTTCCCGAGATTCGGAGGTCGCCGACAGGTCTGCTGCCCAGCAATGCGGGCTTCTACTTGAAGCGTTGAATTCCCCACCCCGAGACGGGAAACGACTTGAAAGCTCGGATGTAACCTGTTCATATCGGCCCTCGTCACAATAAAAAAGCCCAAAGCCGCCAATCGGCAACTTTGGGCTCTGGAATCGAAGTGCTCTGGCCTCTTACCGAATGCTTTATGTAACCAACAGCACCGGCAATTTGTTGATTCTGATAACTGATATCATTACACGGTACGACCTATCCCTGTCAAGCCCTGCCGCAGGGTGAATTTGCCCTCGCGAGAATCGCCGATTGGCGGGTCCCTCGCGGCATTAGACATCCTTTGACTATTTGCCTAGCAGCGCCTTCGTTATCGCTCCTAGCGCGATTAGTACACCACTGGTGGGATGCACGCCAAATTGTGTCGCCAACTCCACCAGCGTCTGCTCGCCTTTGACCGCGGCGAAGGCCACCTGCGCCTTGAAGGCCGCCCCGTGATTGCGTCTCGTTCGCTTCATCGCCTCGCCCTCTGGTTCGCCCTCCTTCGAGGGCGTCGGTGAAGCCAGGCTACCACGTAGCACACTGTCCGAATTTTTGGGGCCCCCTCTAACTGGGTTGCTAAAGTCACAACGCTCTGGGGGTATTTTGGTCGTTCAGCTATAGCCATGGCGATATGCATCGTCGCCTTGTTTGGTGTCTTGGAAATCCAATACCCAATCATTGGGTTTAGCTCACCTTTCTTCACCTCAGATAATCCGGCAGCAATCGCCCGAGCGTATGAACTGATGCTCGGAGGAAAGGTGGGAGTCATCTTAGTCCACGGGGGAACAGCGCTACTCTCTGCACCGATTCTCACGGAACCGATGGTAACCAGTAATATATTAGCTCTTTCTTTTTCTGGCTGTGCCTGGTTTGGTTGACAGTGCTGTTTTTTTCGTTTGGCAGAATTGATCCTAATTCGGATTGTTGAGAGCAAAGAAGATCCGGTTTTGGGCTTACTCACAAGGTGGTAATTTTGAAAACACAACATCTTCGGTGACCCTTATTCTAAGCGGGTTTATTGGCGGTGCTGTCGTCTTAATTACTGACTACTGAGTAAGGCTT